>JARGGF010000002.1 GCA_029210905.1 Bacteroidales bacterium
AAAATCGGGTATTGTTTGTCAGCGTTTTTTTTGGTGTATTTTTTTCATTATTTCCATATAGTTCTTTGGTAGTTTTACTAAAAGGACTTCCTGAAATAGCTGAATTTTCATATTCAATAAACTCAGTATCAATGTCCTTAATAAATCTACTAGGCTGACAATCTGACAATTGCCCCCAACGGTATCGGGTTCTTGCATAGGAAATATACAAACTCATTTCTGCCCTGGTGATGGCTACATAAAACAATCGTCGTTCTTCTTCTAAATCAGAAATATGACTTACCGAAAATTTCGATGGGAATAGTTCTTCCTCTAATCCGGCTAAAAAAACATGTTTAAACTCCAGACCTTTGGCGGAATGAATGGTCATTAAAGTAACTTTTTCGCCATCTTCCCCACTCGCCTTGTCTTCATTAGTTAAAAGCGCAACATTTTCAACAAACTGATTCAGTGTCACAATGTTCTCGCCTTCTTTTTCCCTAATGCTGAAATCTTTTATACCATTTAATAATTCCTGAATGTTTTCGTGCCTGCTAATTCCTTCCGGTGACTTGTCATTGTACAATTCCTTTAGTATTCCACTGCTGACCGCAATTTGCCTGGCTGCTTCGTAGGCATCAACATGATAAGCTGTAGCAGATAAATTATGTATAAATGATAAAAACGAAATAATTTTCTGCTGCACTGCAGCACCCAGTCCCATATTTGATTCATTCAGGTGCAAAGCTGCCTGCCAAATACTCATTTGGTGCTGTGATGCGAACAAGGATAGTTTTTCAAGACTGGCATCACCTATTCCCCTTTTAGGATAATTTACAATTCTTTTAAAAGCTTCATCATCATTAGGGTTTAAAATTAACCTGAAATAAGACAATAAATCTTTTATTTCCTTACGCTGATAAAAGGAAATTCCACCAAAAATCTGATAAGGTATATTCTTTTTTCTCAAAGATTCTTCAAGAATTCTTGATTGGGCATTGGTTCGATAAAGAATTGCAAATCCGTTAAAAGAAGTGTGCAGACTATATCGAATCTCATTAATTAAATTTGCTATTAAGTATCCCTCTTCATGATCAGTATAAGCCTCAATTATTCTAATCCGGGTTCCGGGCTCCTTTTCTGAAAAAACATTTTTTTTAATCTGATTTTTATTTTTATCAATCACACTGTTTGCTGCATTTACAATATTTTGAGTGGATCGGTAATTTTGCTCCAGCTTAAAAACCTTATTTTCAGGATAATCTTTTTTAAAATTAAGGATATTTTCTATTCTGGCCCCTCTAAAAGCATAAATACTTTGAGCATCATCACCAACCACGCAAATATTATGGTGCTTTGCAGCTAGCTTTTTTATAATAAGATATTGCGAATAGTTAGTATCCTGATACTCATCAACCATAATGTATTCAAATTTATCCTGATATTTGGCAAGTATTTCAGGAAATTTCTCAAATAAATAATTGGTTTTCATCAGGATATCATCAAAATCCATGGCTCCGGCTGTTTTACACCTGTTCTCATACATTTGATATATCCTGAAAATTTCAGGTTTTCGCGAATGCCTGTCTGCTTCCATTATTTGCGGTGTTACAGCGTATGATTTAGCAGTAACAAGATTGTTTTTTGCAAACGAAATTCTGCCCAATATTTCAGAAGGTTTATAAACATTGGGGTCAAATTGTAGTTCCTTAACTATAGATTTAATTAAATTTTTTGAATCTTGCGCATCATAAATAGTAAAGCTGCTTGGATATCCAATAACCTTGGCTTCGAAACGTAAAATTTTAGCAAATATTGAATGAAATGTCCCCATCCACAAATACCTGGCCGACTGCGCTCCAATAATATTTGCAATCCGATCTTTCATTTCACGGGCAGCTTTATTGGTAAAGGTAAGTGCCAGAATGGTAGAGGCATTAACCCCTTTATTTAACATATGTGCAATCCGAAAGGTAAGTACCCTGGTTTTTCCAGAGCCGGCACCGGCAATCACCAACGAAGGGCCGTTGATATTTTCAACTGCCTCGCGCTGAACCTGATTTAATTCTTTAAGGTAAGCTTGCACTCTTGTATAATTAAGGTGGATAATTTGTAATCTAATTCTAACTTTTACGTTACAACTAAAGTGAGTTATCTGTTATTACTTTTTTGTTGATTATTAACTGCTTAGTACCCGATAAATCGCCAAGTGCATTCAGTGGGAATAAAAAATGAGCAGGAATATCAAGATGCAAAGATAATGGCATGATATTAATGGTCAAAATAAATTTATCAGTCATTTTTTTTACTTGATGAAGCAAGTGCTTCTTTTATAAAACAAAATTTATAGTTTTGCATGTAAATCAGCCTAATCGAATCAGTTATGAAATTTAGAATTAGTTTTTTTACTTTTTTATTTTCAATAAGCGCAAATCTGTTCAGCCAAATTTCAATTACATCAATAAATAGTTCAACTGTTAACTCATGTATTGATTCTGTGGTTCAGTTTTCTGCAGTAATAAGCTATGGGGGAACAAATCCGGTAAATTATACCTGGTCTTTTGGTGATGGCAGTGGTGATGAGTCTGGCATCGATCTGGATACCATTAATCACACATTTAATGATGGTGGTGGATATATCATACGGCTCGATGTTAATGATGGTATAGATTCTGACTATTTTTTATTGAATTATAAAATTGCACTTGAGCCAAATTTTTCAGGAACAAATTCTGACAGGGAAGAACCAATCTGTCTTGGACAACAAATATTTCTCACAGGGAAAGTAAATGACTCTACCTGGGTTTATGAAATTCCGGATGAAAATATTGAAGAAAATCCCGTATTAATTTCTGATGCAAATCCTTATACAGCTGAATTTGATTATAGAATTTTCACAAAAAGCCAGACAATAACTTCAGCTACAGACATTGACAGTATTGGAATAAACCTGGAACACAGCGACTTAAGTCAGGTAAAGATCGAGCTCAGTTGCCCAAATGGAACGAGCATTGTTCTAAAAGATTTTGGAGGGGCTACAGGTAAATATTTTGGAAATCCGAATGGTACAGGATCCGGATTTGATTATTTTTGGACAAATACACCGGATAATGGAACGATGAATTCAATTGTACCAACCGGGAATTCTTTGCCATCAGGAACATATACACCTGATGAGAGTTTTAGTTTACTTGCAGGCTGTCCGTTAAACGGCAAATGGAACATAAATATAACTGATAATCAAGCAATTGATTCAGGATTTATTTATAAAACTAACGTGATTTTTGAACCTTCCTTATTGCCTGCAAAATGGGAGTTTAAACACACTTATTCTTCACCTGAATGGCTTGGCAGTGGTGTGTCTACAACCTCAGGACTAGGGCTGGCCACAGCAATTCCTGTAGCTCATGGAAACCATAGATATATATTTAAGGTAAAAGATAATTTTGGATGCAGGCAAGATACTTCGTTAATAAATACAGTAGAAGCAGTAACATTTACTACTACTCCGGATTCACTAACAGGTGATTTTGATTTTCTGGTAACATTTAATAATACCACCAGTTGGGCTACGGATTTTTTGTGGGATTTTGGCGATGACACTCAGACTAGCCTTGAAGAGAACCCATCGCACACCTATGAAAAAGATGGAATATTCAAGGCCATTTTTACGGCAGGAACTGATGATGGGTGCAGAGATACAATGTCGGTTATAGTAACTGTGGAAATTCCACCTTCAAGTCTTGAAAATATTCCAAATGCCTTTAGTCCCAATAATGATCAAAAAAACGATTTTTTTAAGCTTCAGGAAGGAGTAGGACTAAAAACATTTGAATGTGTAATCTATAGCCGCTGGGGCAAAAAGGTGGCAGAATGGCATTCTATTGAAGAAGCAACAACAGGCTGGGACGGAAAAATGAATGGGGGACAGGAGGCTTCTCCGGGTGTATATTACTACTATATTAAAGCAATTGGATTTGATGGGCAGGTTATCACAAAAAAAGGATTTTTTCACCTTTTCAGGTAGATTTGATAAGATGATAAATGTAAAATAGGATGACAAACAAAAACTTAAGTCATAATCCGTTGGTTAAATTATTTTTAAACGACCGTTTTATTTTATTTCTGATTCTTTTAAACTCAATAGCCATTTTCAGCGAAGGGTTTAAAGAATTTGGAACTGTTGCCTTGTTTTATATTAATCTGATTGACAGCATTATAACTATTTTCTTTTTAATTGAAGCCACTATTAAAATTAATTTTTATGGATGGAAAAACTACATTAGTTCCAACTGGAATAAGCTTGATTTTATCTTAGTAGCTATTTCTTTCCCTTCCATTATTTTGCTAATTGCACAAAGTCATTTCCAAGGATTAAGTTTTTTGTTAATATTCAGGGTATTCCGGACTTTTAAATTTTTTAGGTTGTTTAAATTTATTCCAGGAATTGATACACTTATCAAGGGAGTTCAGCGTGCATTAAAAGCATCAATTTTTGTCCTCTTTGGATTTTTTATCTTAAATTTTATTATTTCTGTTTTGTCAAGTTACTTGTTCAAAGAAATTTCACCTGAATATTTTGGCAATCCTTTTCGGGCAATGTATTCCACTTTTAAAATTTTTACCGTTGAGGGTTGGTATGAAATACCAGATAAAATAGTCAGAGATTCCACTCATATTAGTGCCTTTCTCATTAAACTTTATTTTGTAATAATTCTAATTTTAGGGGGCATACTTGGCCTATCATTGGTAAACTCAATCTTTGTTGATTCAATGGTAATGGACAATACTGACGATTTGGAAAAAAAAGTCGATAGTTTGAATGCAAAAGTAGACATGCTCCTTAAAAAACATGAGCACAATAATCCAAGCAATTAATTGCTCAATTCATAACCAATTAACTTCGTTTTATCTAATTTTTGGGCTAAAATTTGAATAGAAAAAACTAAATGGTTATTTTTAGTTATTTTGTTTAGAATTCAAAATAGCCTATAAACAAGAGTTTTGCAAATGCTCGAAAAAATTATACATTGTTGGTAAAATAAACCGAATATTTTTCTTTGAAAATTAAAATAAATGGAAGATAATAAAGAACTTGTTTTTCGAATTCAGAAATTAATTAACGAAAACAAAGCACTTCAAAGTCAACTTAAAGAACTAAAAGTCAGGAATGAGGAACTTGAAGACGAAAATCAAAATTACAAACATAAAATTGCAAAAATCCCGGAAGATCTATTGCCTAAAGGTTTAAAAAGTGCACCTTCATCGAAGACCCTGCGTTTTAAAATGGCAACAGTATTATATCTTGATATTCAGGGATTTAAAAAAATATCGGAACAGATGAATTCTGAGGATGTTATTGATGAGCTTGATCAGATTTTTTTCCACTTTAATGAAATTGTCAAAAAATATAAAATCCAAAAAATAAAAACAATTGGCGATGCCTATATGTGTGCCGGAGGTGTGCCTGTTAAAAATATTACCAACCCTATTGATGTGGTGCTTGCTGCTCTGGAGATGGAAGAATATTTGAGCAATTTAAAAATTGAATACGAAAAGGAAAATCGGAAATTTTGGGATTTGCGCCTGGGCATCCATACAGGAGCAGTTACAGCTACTATTCAGGGAAGGAAAAAAATATCTTATGACCTTAAAGGCGATACCGTAAATATTGCAACAAGGATGGCATCTGCCAGTGAGATAGGACAAATTAACGTATCTGTAATGACCTACGAACTTGTAAAACAATATTTTGATAGCGAATATCATGGCAAAATACCTGTAAAGTACATGGGAGATATGGAAATGTACTACATTAAGCGGATTAAAAAAAAATATTCTGCAGATCGTAAACTAGGTGTGCACCCAAATGAAATTTTCCGCGTGAAGTATCTGATAAGACAATTTACTGATCTTCAAGAGATGATACTTGATAAATTAGAAAGAGAATTACCAAAATATTTATATTACCATAATTATAAACACACAATTGATGTAGTAAACCAGGCCGAACTTATTGGATATGGCGAAGGTGTTGATGATCAGGCAATTCTTTTATTAATGACAGCTGCCCTTTTCCATGATGCAGGGCACACAATTGGCTATGACAACCACGAATATTTTGGGACACAGATTGCCAGGGAATGGCTGCCTAAATTTAATTATAGCGAAAAACAGATTGATGAGATTTGCGACATCATCATGGCAACTAAACTTCCACCCGATCCAAAAACTTTATTGCAGAAAATTATCTGCGACTCTGACCTTGATTATTTGGGCAGGTCTGATTTTATTCCTGTTTCGAACACCTTGTATGAAGAATTAAAAGCGCAAAATAAAATGGGTTCGTTAAACGCATGGAATAAAATTCAGGTTAAATTTTTATCTGTCCACCAATTTTTTACTGATACTGCAAACAACTTAAGAGAAGTAAATAAACAAGCTCAGATTGAGAGGATTAAGGCCATTATTGATTGGGATGCTGAAGATTAATTTAATCTAAAACTGATAATTAAGTATTGTAAATTAACATTTGCAAAAAAGTTGGATGAATTTTCTGATTTTTTTCGAACTGTTTATACAATTATATCAAATCTTCCTAATTAATATAGCTCCCAGTATTTCTAATTTTATTTGAAATACCAATAAGCAAAAAACGCTTCTGCTTGTTCATAAATCTGATAAGACTCAAATAAGATAACCTGCTATTTATCAAAATAATTAGGATAAATTCAATTCTTTAGCATCTTAGTGCGTAATTTTGCAATTTATTAGAAAAAAGGGTAAATTGTTGATGATAAATCCATAAATTCAAATACCTAATGAGATTATTATTTTTGTGCATATTGCTTTATACTTTTTCATCAACTATTATTGGACAGAATGATTATGTTGAATCAACTGTAAGCAGAAATAACGCCTATGCACTTGCGCTATATTCCTCCTATAATAAAAACTTTGAAAATTTAGCATTCTCTCCATTTGGCGTATCTACCTGCATGGCCATGGCATACATTGGTAGTGAAGGAAAAGTACAGCAGCAAATTGCCGAAAAGATGAATTTTATTACTCCTTTTGGAGTTCTATTTGGCTTTAAACAGCTTATTAAACGTTTCCAAATTTACAAAAGCAATGACATTAATTTACTGATAGACAATGCCTTGTGGACTAATAATCAATATGATTTACAAAAGAAATATAAAAATCTGCTTAAGGCAAACTTTACGGCCCATGTACAAGAACTTTCTTTTAAAGCAAATTCAGAAAAAAATGCAAAAACTATTAACCGCTGGGTTAAAAAATCAAGTAACTTTAACATACGCAGTATTATCCGACCAGAAAACATTTCTGAAGATGATAATTTAATTTATACAAACTATGTATATTTAAATGGAAACTGGGAAAATCCATTCAACGATCAATTTACAAGTAAATCTGACTTTTATTTAATTGACAGCACAAAAGTTAAAGTCGATTTTATGAATCAAACCTCTTATCTAAGGTATAATGAAAATGACATCTTCCAGATTCTTGAATTACCTTATGCGGGTAGAAATATTTCCATGATAATAATACTTCCTAAAGAGCAAAAATATCTTGACTCGCTTGAGCATTCATTAAATCCTATAAACTTTGATTTTTGGAATGGCGAACTGTATACAAAACTTGTAAGTTTATCGCTGCCTAAATTCAGAATTGAATTTAGTGAGGAATTTTCATCATTTATAAAAGACAGTGGACTGGAGCTTGCCTTCACCGATAAAGCTGATTATAGCAGGATCTCAAAAGATAAAGTCTACATTTCTCAAATAATTCAAAAAACTGTTATCGAAGTTGAAGAAAATAAAAATTCAAATTTCACAGAGTTGGTTGTTTCACTTGATGAAATTGAAAAAAGCAACGATAATACCTTTATGCGTTTTAAAGCGGATCATCCTTTTATATTTATTGTAAAAGACAATCTTAATAATAGTATTTTAATTGCAGGAAAGGTAGTTTTTCCTAATTTCAGTAATTTGTCTGCAGAAAATTTTAATTAACGAACAAATAAAGACCTTTCTTAAATGCCGCAAAGTATTGAATATTTATTTTCAAATATTCTAATTTAGAACCTACAATGCAAAAGAGTTATTTTTCAGGTATTTTTTTCATCTTCAATTTTATTAAAAACACGATCGTATTTTCTAATATTTTTAAGGAACTACGTTTATGGATGACAGTAATTACAAAAAACATATAGAATTTTTTGAATCTTTCACTAATTAGAATACTCCCCTAAGGTTTCCTTTTTGCTATGTTCGACAAAATCTTATTTTGCCCAAAATCAGGTTTTACTAAATTTGGGTTGCTCAAATTTAAATTCATCTATTGAAAAATCTGTGAATAATAGGATTAACCTGAATACTTTGGTAAACTATTTGTATTGTAGATTCATCCTATAGAAGTAAAAATAATAACAAAGATTATCTTTGCGTTTTTTATAAGAGTAATTTTCAAATAAAATTAAACTGATATTTTTGTAATGAAGCATCCAATAGCTATTATTACTTCTATTTTAATTATTGTTATTACAGGAGTTGAGCCAAGGCCTGCCAGCAGCTTCAATCCTCTCAATTTCAATTCGTTAACTACAAGAAAAAAGACCGTCTTTTCAACTGACACCATTAAGCCAATCCGCACCAATATAGGAAATCCGTTTATTACTAATTACAACTCTAACTTACTCGATCAGCAGATATGGTCTATTTGTCAGGATGAATATGGTCAAATGATTTTTGCCCATCGACAGGGGCTTATTATATTTAATGGAACAAGCTGGGAACAATTGAAACTTCCTGCAATTCCCTTTGTGTTAAAATCCCTGCCTGATAAACATTTAATTTTGGTTGGATGCGACAATCAATTTGGATATATCAAACTAAACCATAACGGGAATTATGAATATTTTGAGCTTTCGGACAAAAATTCTGATCCTGGAGAAATAAGTGAGATAAAATTGAGCGATACGAAAATCTATTTTTATAGCGATGAAACCATAAGCATCTTCGATCGTTCCACTTTGCTATTTGAAAGTTCAGTAAAAGTTGAGAAAGGCGAAAGACAAAATGGTATTTTTTTGTTCCATAACGAAATTTATATTTCGTATAAAGGAAAAGGCTTGTTTAAAATAAGCTCCGACGGAACAAAAGAATATTTAAAAAATAGTAAAACAATATCTTCACAACAAATTGCTTTTAGTCTGGCACTTACTGAAAACAAATTATTGATAGGTACTTATAGTAATAAATTATTTACTTTCAATGGAAAGGCTATTAGTGAATACGAAAGCAAAGCAAATAAATACATTGAGGAAAGCCAGTTGGTTGGTGGAATTAATTTAAATAAAGATCAGTATGCACTTTCCACAATTTTAGGCGGGACTATTATCCTTAACAAAAACAATGGTGAGCTTGTAGATATTATCAACTATCAAACCGGATTGCCTGATGATGAAATTTTTTCCGCGGGGATAGATTCTCATGGTGGACTTTGGCTTTCCCATGGATTTGGTATCAGTCGTGTAAATTACAACCTCCCTGTTAAAGACTTCAATTATTATCCAGGAATCGAAGGTAAACTAATTGATGTGATAGAATTTGAAAATACAAGTTATGTGGCAACAACTGAGGGTGTATTTTATCTGGATACTATTGCAGATATTAAAGAGTATGAAATTTTTATAAAAAAACAGCGTATAAAAAATATTGAACAAACTAAAACAAATCAGGTAAATAATATTCAGGAACAGCCTGAGAAAAAAAATTTTCTGCAGCGATGGAAAGAAAAGCGTAAGAAAAGAAAACTACAAAAAAACGATACATCTATTAAAACCGATTCAATAAATGAACCTGAAACTAGTGAAGCTGTTATAAAAAACAACAGTGTCAGTAAAAAATACTATTATTCAAAAGAGACGGTTCGTGTTCTTTCCCTTTCTTATGTTTTTAAAAAAGTGCCAGATATATCCGCAAAATGTAAACAGCTGGTAAAGTATAAGGATTTTTTGTTAGTTGCTTCGAACAGTGGCTTATATACCATTACTAACAAAAAATCTCAGAAAATCCTTGAAAATATTTATGTTAATATAATTTCACCCTCAGCAAATGACGGACTTTTCTATATTGGTTTTGACAATGGAATAACAGCAATAAAATACGAGGGCAAGCATTGGAGAGAATATTCAGATATCCAACCCGAAGGATTTGAAGACGTAGTTTATAGTGTAGCAGAAGATAAAAATCAGAATTTATGGATAGGGATTGATGGCATCATTTATTATTTCAAGACGGATGAAAAACAACAAACAACTTCATTTGAAATATATGATCTTGAAAAGGAATATCCTGATAAGTTTTCTATCAGGCAAATTGAGAACAAAGTATTTTTCCTGAGTGCAGGACAGATTTATCAATTCAATTCGGAAACAGAAAAAATTGAAATTAGTCGGGAAATTTCTCCAAATCAACTACCATATAGCAAGTTTATTATTTCACAATCTGATGTTGCCTGGTTTAAGTATGGCGATAACTGGCAGTATGTTAGTAATAAGTATCAAATTTCAAAAGAACATGTAGCATTATTAAATCTTTTTGAAAATATACAAAACATCCGTGTTGATCAGAAAGAAAATATTTGGATTGTTGACGGAAAAAATAACCTGTATAAAATATTACCTGAAGATGTTTCAAAATTGCTTTTAACGGATTTCAAGGTATATATAAAGAATATTGAAACAGACCAGGGCATTCTCATAAACCCAAAGAAAATTGAGATTGACCAGGAAGTAGATGTTCTTAATTTCAAAATAAGCGCTCCTTACTATTTACGTCCAGACGGACTTCGCTATCAATATTATATTGAGGGAGCTATGAATGGATGGTCTGAATGGAGGCAATCCCAGGATTTTGATTTCCTGCTTCAGCCTGGAGAATATAAAGTACAGATAAAGGCAAAAAATATATTTGGATACACCAGTGAGTCAGTAAGCTATCCTTTTAAAGTCAAAGACCCTATCTGGATGAACCCCTGGTTTATTGCTATTATGGCAGCAGTCGTCATTCTTCTTGTTTCCTTAATTATATATTTACTGCAAAGAAAAAAAGAACGTCGTTTGCAGCGAGATAATAAAATTCTGGAATTAAAAGTAGCAGAGCGGACTTTTGAAATAAAAAAGCAAAAAGAGCAAATTGAATATAAAAACCGAGAGATTACGGATAGCCTCAACTATGCCAGTCAAATACAATCTGCTATCCTGCCTCCCAAAAAAATGTTGAATGAAGCAGTATCTGAATCTTTTGTCTTAAATAAGCCAAAAGATATTGTGAGCGGAGACTATTTTTGGGCCAACCGAATTAATGGTCAACTAGTTGTAACTGCTGCTGATTGCACAGGGCACGGAGTTCCCGGCGCCTTTTTGAGCATGCTTGGTGTTACTTTCCTAAATGAGATTACCAATAAAATGGAATACCTTAGGGCAAATTTAATTTTGGAAAAGCTCAGAAGCAGGGTTATCAAATCTCTTCATCAGGAAGGTTATGATCAAAAACGCTTTGATGGTATTGATCTATCTCTGGTTGTAATCGACTTGAAAGAATTAAAAATGCAATTTGCCGGCGCCAATAATCCAATGTATATTATTAGAAATGGAATGCTTACTGAATTTAAGGGCAACCGAATGCCTATTGGAATGCATTCCTATGACAACAAACCTTTTACTAATCATGAAATTGAATTAAAAAAAGGCGATATCGTTTATTTGTTCTCCGATGGATATACTGATCAGTTTGGAGGAGAATACGGAAGAAAGTTCCTTACACGAAATTTCAAAATTTTGCTAACGGAAATTTCAAAACTACCAATGAACAAGCAAAATAATATTCTGGAGGAAACTTTTATTGCATGGAAAGGAAAATATGAGCAAATTGATGATATTTTGGTTATTGGCTTAAAAATATAAAAGCACATAGCTCCAGAGTTTCACCTAAAAAAACAATGTCGATTTCAGCTTTTTATGCATATTTAGCCTTTTTCTTACCAAAATTATCCTATCATATCACATTACGCTGAACAAATATTGAAGCATCTCCCCCTCTCTAAATTTATTCAACAAATTTTCTATTTATTAGTATTTTATTATACGCTTAGAAAATAGTAATAGATAGTACTCCATAAAATCAATTGGACAATATTCCAAATCCATTCAATAAAGCTTTAATTTCATTAAAACAGAATCCGCTGTGAAATCTTTTTTTCCCTATAAGATCACAATAGGTTTACAATAACATAATATTAAACAAAAGAATATGGTCAAATAATGAAGGAAAAGAAAACATTATTCAGGATTTAACAAAATGCCTCCTATTAAAAAGTGAATCCCCGCTAGTATAAAAGTGCAATATGTCTGAAATTTTATAAAATATAATTAACTAAAGAATTTTAATATTTTGGTAACCTTTAGAAAAAGATAAGTTTAAACTAATAGCTGAACTTTGCCAAAAATTATAGAAGGGAATAAACTAACACAACAACCAAAACTCACTATCATGAAAAATTTACTACTGGTACTTATTTACCTCCTGTCAGGTTCTATTGCAAATTCGCAGCATCTGGCATTTAATCAAAATAACGAACTATCGGGCAAAATGAAGGTATCCAAAGATGCTCCTCTATTTGTGTTTGAAAATAGAAGTAGCGCATTATCGCAGGAAGTAGAAAACGGTGATAAATTGAGCCATTTTTTTGGAAAAGAAGTTGCATATAAAATGGAGCAATTTAAAAATGCCTATGTATTTGAAGATGGTTTAAGAATCAACATTGAAAAACCAATTATCTACAAGAGTATAAAAAAGATTAACAAACATCTGACGAAGCAAGTTAAGAGTGCAAAACTTAATACAGAAACTGCAAAAGCTGAATTATTAAAGTTTTTACAAATCTCGATTATTATAGCCTCGCAGCCTACAACCAGCTTTGAGAATGCACTAAAAAAAGCGCAGTCCACAAAGGAACAAATCCAGCTATTTAATAGTGTAGAAATCCGTGACATGTAATACCAATTTTTTACCGATGAAAACCTAAACATAACATCGGCTAAAGTATTGATTTTGTTGTGATTAACATTTATACAAATGTTAATACGGGAGAATTATATGCCATAATATCACAGGGAACAATTAATCATTATAATTAAACAATTAAACTTACCAAATTCTATGAAAAAGATTCTTTTAACTATTGGAATTTTACTCCTGTCAGCATATATATATGCTCAGGAAATTGAAATCACAGGGAAAGTAACCGATACACTGGGAGCCACCCTCCCGGGTGTTGCCGTGATCGAAAAAGGCACTACAAATGGCACAATTACTAATGTTGATGGCGTGTATACCATAAAAGCTAAAAGTCAAGGGGTACTGATTTTTTCTTTTATGGGCTTTGACAATAAGGAAATCCCAATTGAGGGAAATGCCGTAATTAACATCTCATTAATTGAAGAAACACAGGAAATTGATGAAATTATGGTAACTGCACTTGGTATTGGTCAGGCAAAAAAAACTATTGGATATGCCACGCAAGAGGTTGATTCAAAAGTAATAACAAGTGTAAACAGCACTAATATGGGCAATATGCTTAGTGGTCAAGTGGCCGGACTGACGGTTAATACAAAAACAGGTTTGTTTCAGAAACCCGAATTTCTGCTAAGAGGGAAAAACCCACTGATTGTAATAGATGAAATACCGGTAGAGACAGATTTTTATGATGTTTCTGCAAATGATATAGAAGACATTGTAGTATTAAAAGGCCCTACTGCTTCATCATTATATGGTTCGCGCGGTAAAAACGGGGCTATTCTCATTACCACCAAAAGCGCAAAAGAAGAAGGAATTAAAGTTACCATTTCTAACAACACCATGTTAACGGCAGGATATACGGTTTTTCCTGAAACCCAAACTGAATATGGCAATGGTTCAAACGGACAATATGAATTTTGGGATGGCCAGGACGGCGGTATCTCTGATGGAGACATGATTTGGGGACCAAAATTTTCAGATAATCTAAAAATTCCACAATGGAACAGTCCAATATATGACAATGTTACTGGTGAAACCATTCCCTGGTGGGGCGATGTAGCCGGCACACAATATGATGATAAAAGCCGATATTCGCGGGTTCCAATTCCATGGGAATATCACAATAACCTGAAAGACTTTATGGAGACGGGATATGTTTCAACTACCAATTTCTCGGTTGCCTACAAAAGTGAACGGGGAAGAACCAGATTATCAGGATTTTATCAGACTGAAAAAGGCAGGGTTCCAAATACATCATTAAAAACAGGTGGGATAACTTATACCTCTTCTTATGATTTAAACGAGAAATTAACCTTAAATAGCAAATTTTCCTATAACAAGGTGTTTTCGCCCAACTACCCCAGACATGGTTATGGCCCCAGAAATCACATGTATACAATCTTAATATGGATGGGTGATGATGTAAACGGTAAAGATTTAGATGCACATCGCTACATTCCGGGTCAGGAAGGATACCGACAAGCAAACTTCAACTATGCATGGTATAATAATGTATATTTTGCCGCACATGAACTAAACCAGGAATACGACCGTAATACGATGAATGGACAGTTAAAGCTAAAATGGGAAATTACAAAAGATTTAAGTATTCAGGGACGGACTTCAGCAGTTATCCGTGGCACTTTTGAAGATCGGGAAAGCCCAAAATCATACTTAAACTATGGCGACCCGCGAGATGGTGACTATAAAACATGGAATACCAAACAAATTAACGTTGATAATGACATTTTGCTATCCTATAAAAAAGAGTTCTCAAAAAGATTCGAGCTAACAACCAATGCAGGTGCTTCTGCTTATTATGACAAATGGCAACAAGAGTACAATGCAACTGATGGTATTGTGGTACCTTTTGTATATAGTTTGAATAATACAAAAGGCAATGTTAAAGCTTTTACCAACGTCTCTGCTGAAGCAATTCGAAGTGTATATGGAACCCTTAGTTTAGATATGTTAGATGCTTTCTTTTTAACATTTACAGCCAGAAATGACTGGTCATCGACCCTTCCAACTTCGAATAATTCATATTTTTATCCTTCAGTTTCATTGAGCACATTGGTTTCTAATCTGGTAAACCTACCTAAAGCCTTTGAATATTTAAAAATTTATGGTTCATGGGCCACTGTGTCAAGCGATTTGTCACCATATCAAATTTCATCCTATTATCATAATTCAGGTAGTTATAGTGGTTTGTCGAAAGTTAGTTATCCAGGTGGACTAATTAACGCAGATATAAAACCAGATAAATCAACATCATTTGAATTAGGCCTGTCCAGCTCTTTTCTGAAAAACCGGTTAAACTTTGATTTCACCTATTATAATGTTGTAGATGAAAATCAAATATTCGACCTGCCTGTTTCAGATGCAAGTGGGTTTATAAGCCGCAAGGTTAACGGAAATCAATACACCACAATTGGCTTTGAGTTAATGTTAAATGCATCGCTATTAAGAAATTCAAATTTTAAATGGGATTTAGGTTTAAACTGGAGTACCAGAGTACAAAAGCTTACTGAAATATATGGTGGAGAAGAAAAATTTAACAATTACTCAAAAGGTGAGCGTATAGACAATTATTACGGTACCGGCTGGTTAAAAAGTGCCGATGGTCAGTTAATCCTTTCAGAAACAAGTGCTTTGCCCACAAGAGATCCTTTTCCTCAAATGCTTGGACATTTGGAGCCGGATTGGCGTTTTGGTTTACAAAATCATTTTAAATATAAAGGATTTTCTGTTGATATTGATATAGACGGCGTTTTTGGTGGTGTGATACGTTCCTTGTCCGTTGAAAAAATGTGGTGGGGTGGCAAACATCCAAACTCAACAGAATATAGAGATGCCGAATATGCGGCAGGTCAGCCTATTTATGTACCTGAAGGTGTAAATATAGTTACCGGGGAACTAATTACCGATATTGACGGAAATGTAATATCCGATACAAGGCAATACAAACCAAATACAACTGTGATTAGCTGGCAGGAATGGAGCCAAAACTATCCTTATCGGGCTAAAGTAACTGAAGCTGAAAGTGAAAAATTTGCAAATGTTTTTGACAGGACTTTTGTTAAATTAAGAAGAGTTTCAGTTAGTTACGATTTAAAAAATATTATAAAAACTAGTGCTGTTGAAAAAATAGAAGTCACTGCATACGGATATAATTTGCTTATTTGGAAAAAAGCACCAATTATTGACCCTGATTTTGGGGACGATAACGCACTTCAAGACCCCTCAACAAGATATGTTGGAATGGGAGTTAAATTAACCTTTTAATTAAACCTGGAAAAAATAACAACAATGAAAAAAATAATTATAATCAGCATGTTTATTGTTTTGGCATTGGGCTCTTGCCAAAAATTAGAGGACATCAATGTGAACCCGAATAATGTGTCTGAAACACATCCTCAACTATTACTTACTGATATTGAGTGGAATGCATTTCAGGTAGCAGGAGTGGATCCTTTGTTTGCATCCAGAATGGTGCTCCAGACCGATGGTGAAGACGTTTACCAGTTTTATAAATGGGACCGTGGTAGTTACAGCGATTACAACCAGCTAAGGAACGTAACCAAAATGATTGAGGAAGCAAAGCGTATTGAAAGTAAGGCTTACGAGGCTCTTGGTAAACTTTTTCGCGCCTATTATTTTTATGAGCTTACGCTTACTTTTGGCGATATTCCTTACTCAGAAGCATTAAAAGGCGAAACCGAAGCACTTTATACTCCGGTTTACGATACCCAAAAGAGTGTTTTCCTGGGAATACTTAATGAGTTGGCTGAGGCCAATACTTTACTCACAGATGACAACAGCGTAATTGATGGCGATATAATTTATGGCGGCAGCGCTTATCAGTGGCGAAAATTTATAAATTCTTTCAGGTTAAAGGTATTGTTAACGCTTTCGAAAAAGACAGCGGATTCCGATTTTAATATCGTTTCCACTTTTGCTAGCATTGTTGCCAGCCAACCAATTATGGAATCAAATGCTGATAACGGACAGCTGGAATTCATCGATGAATTAGGCAGCAGATATACCGAATACAACAACAGTGGTTACGGATCGGCCAGATACATGGATTCTACTTTTATAAAAAAATTGCAGGATAGAAACGACCCTCGGCTTTTTATTTTCAGCGGGCAAACAAGAGTCGCAAAAGAAGCTGGCCTGCCCTTAAATGATTTTACTGCTTATGAAGGTGGTGATCCAATTGCCCCATATAACGAAGTAAACCTTAAAGCAATAGATGGAAATGTTTCAAAAGTAAATCTCAGGTATACAGATGAGCCAACCACTGAACCACACATGATTCTCGGATATTCCGAGCTTCAGCTGATTCTTGCCGAAGCTAGTGTCAGGGGCTGGATAAGTTCATCAGCAGCAACACATTACGCCAATGCTGTAAAAGCTTCCTTTGAGTTTTATAATACTTTTGCTACCGATTATGCACAATATGTTGATGAAGCTGCGGCAACAGCATATTTATTGGAACCATTAGTGGATTTTACACAAGCAAACACAACTGAAGAAAGAATAGAGCGAATTATCATGCAAAAATACCTGCCATCATTTCTACAAGGTGGCTGGCGTTTATATTTTGATCATTTAAGAACAGGCTATCCGGCTTTTCGGCAGTTAACCGGAGTTACACCCCCAACAAGGTGGTTGTATCCAAATAGTGAATATCAACAAAATGCCGAAAATGTTTCAGCTGCTATTACAAGACAATTTGGAGCAGGTAACGATAATATAAGACAAGTTCCATGGTGGTTAAAATAATTTCGCTATCCATATATTAGGTTTAGGTAATATTGGCTCCTTTTCAGTCAATATTACCTTTTTTGTTATATTCTTGTCTAACATTTTCTAATTTTAGAAAAAAAAATAAATGTATGAAAATCTTAAAAATCATTCCAATTGCTGCAATACTTCTGATTTTTGGCTGCAACAACAACCCTTCGCCCTGGATAATCACAGCCCCTGCTGAAAATGAATATTGCAAGATTAATTATAACGGTAAAACAATACTTCCAAATGGAAGGTTCGTTGAACCAGTTGGCAAAAGTATTTTATTGGCGCCGCATCCTTATGGTTTAATAATCAGCCCGGATGGAAAAACTGCTGTTACGGCAAATTCAGGCACCAGTCCAATTTCCATTTCAATAATCAGAAATATCGATTCTGAAAATCCCGAAGTACAGCAAATACCTCCTGGAGCCTCAACAGATAAAGGAATTCTGGCTTCTGTATTTATGGGACTGGCCATTAGCCCTGACAATAATATAGTATATGTTTCTGGTGGCCAGGAAAATAAGATCTACCTTTTTAATCTTAAAACCGGCAACAAAGTTGACAGCATCTTGTGCACTTATAAAGATGGGGAAAATGATTACACTGATGGTTATATTGGAGATCTGTGCCTGAGCAAAGACGGAAAAACTTTATACGCCGTTGATCAAATAGGTTTTCGCTTAATTATTGTTGACACCCAAACCAAAAGTATAAAACAAAATGTGCCTGTAGGCCGGTATCCTTTTGGTGTTTGCCTTTCGGGCGATGAAAAAAAAGTGCATGTGGCAAATGTTGGGATGTATCAATACAGTTACCTCCCAGGTATAAATAAAGATAATGTAAACGAAAAAGCGTATAAGTTCCCTGCATTTGAATATAACAGCAAACAATCGCGCGATGGTTATACCATTGATGATAGTTTGCTGGTTAAAGGACTTGGTGATCCGAATGCTCCGGAATCTTTTTCGGTGTTTAGTGTAGATATCTCAAACAAAGATTCCGCCTTTGTATGTGCAAAGATAAAAACGGGCCATCTGGTTGGGGCAATGGTAGAAGGCATCCCTGCTGTAGGCGGTGCAAGTCCTAATTCACTGGTTGCCACCAATGAATATGTTTTTGCAAGCAATGGAAATAACGATAATATTTCAGTAATCTCATTAGCAGAGGATACGGTTGTAAAAACTATTTACCTAAAACCAGATGATCGCCTGAAACAGTTCAGGGGAGTAATTCCATTTGGATTAGCAATTTCGCCTGATAAAAAAAGGCTATATGTGGCAGAATCAGGTATTAATGCGGTGGCAGTTATAGATATCCCAACCCTGGAAGTTATAGGTCATATCCCGACAGGATGGTTCCCTTCGAAAGTTCAAGTCAGTAATGATGGTAAAAAACTATATATCAGCAATGCTAAAGGTTTTGGAAGCGGGCCTAATGGAGGTAAAAACTTCACAGAAGGAACAGAAGGCTCCTATATTGGTAGCCTGATGAAAGGGACTTTGCAGATTGTAAATATTCCTGCCGATGCAGAACTCAAATCTTATACAGAAAAAGTAATTGCTAATAATTTTTCATTTAGAAAAGCTGATGACAATACTTTTATTAGCCGAAATGAAAATCCAATACCGCTTTATCCGGGTCAAAAAGAATCGCCAATAAAACACATTGTTTTTATTTCGAAGGAGAACCGCACCTATGATGAAATTTTTGGCCAGCTAAAAACTGCAAAAGGCGATGAAAGTATAGCCCGATATGGCATTGATGCCAGCTTTAAAAACCGTAAAAGTAGTGATTCATTAAAAGGTATCACTGTAATGCCCAATCATTTAATGCTGGCAAAACAATATGCCTTTTCAGACAACTTTTATGTAGACGCAGATCACTCGGCAGATGGGCATCGGTGGTTGATAAACAGCTACCCAAATGAATGGACCGAAATCTGTACATCAGCATCATATGGTGGCAACAGAAGTTTTAAGCCCGAATCAAAAGCACCTGGTATTTTTGCAATGAATGGGGCTGCCGGTGCGATTTATCCGGAGGATTACAACGAGGCAGGTTCTATGTGGGACCATCTTTTAAGGAATAATATTGTTTTTTACAATTTTGGTTTCAGCATTATGTTTGAACCAGCAATTTATGATGAAAAATACAAATATGAAGGAGTAAGACAAATTATAAATTACCCGCTGCCACAAGGTTTATTCGACAGGACATCAAGAACATATCCATCATACAATATGGCAATCCCTGATCAATTCCGTGCAGATCAATTTATTTCAGAGTTTAATGAAAAATACGTGAATGGAAATGATAGCATGCCTGCATTTATTACACTTATCCTTCCAAATGATCATGGCGCAGACGATCGCCCCGAAGCAGGTTTTATATTTCGCGAAAGCTATATGGCCGATAATGATTTGGCCCTGGGAAGGGTAGTTGAATTTTTAAGCCGCACCTCTTATTGGAAAAATATGCTGATTGTGGTCACCGAAGATGATTCTCAAAACGGGGTGGACCATATTGATGCGCACAGGAGTGTTTTGATGGTGATTTCGCCTTACGTAAAACGGAATTTTGTAAGCCATGTGCATTACAGCTTTGGAAGCATTTTTAAAACTTTCTGGAACATTTTGTCCTTGCCCTACTTAAATCAGTATGATGCGGCAGCAAGCGATTTGGCTGATTTCTTTACAAATGAACCTGATTTCGCCCCATATAATGCACTATCTGTTGATTCAAGGATGTTTGATCCTCAAAAAGCGCTTACACCTTTTGATGAAAAATTTAACTGGAAGGCATTAAATGAAGGCCCCAAACTTGATAATGTGGAAGATTTTATCCGCGACAGCAAGGAAAAAGAAGAATATCGCACTGAGGATAGGGAAATTAAAAAGTAAATAAACCAATGTGTTGCAGTACAAAATATTACGGATGAGAAACATCGCCAAATGCAGATTAAGAGACTCATAACTGATGGGTTAACCCATTAGTTATTCAAACTGCTACTGCTACTCATTAATTTAAATTTTGCATTATCAGATAGAATGGACAGGATGAGCAGCCGGATATTCAGTTTTGTAACACGGAAGTCACAAATTGGCCGGCGGGAGCATTTCCTGGGTAGACGGATACACAAATAGAGTAGGCGGATGAATGATTAGGGCATGCGGATGAATCATCTGAGCAGGCGGATGAAGGATTAGAGCTGGCGGATGATATAAATGAATATGTTTAGCTACTATTTTTCCTTAAAACCTGGTCAGCGGTGAATAAACCAGTGTTATGTGTACTATAACTGATGGGTAAACCCATCAGTTATAGTACACATAATAAATACTTTGCGATATATTTCATCCGCCATTTAATATATTACTCAACAATAGTATTACTTCCATTAATAACATATTAAAATATAGAAAAAAACCCTGATAATCATGCACCGTGTACCAATAGCAGTTGCAGTAAGCGCTATAACACTGCTTTTGACACTGCTACTTATTATTTTCAAAAACTTTATTTAAAAAATGAGAAAGATTTTTTTATTACTGATGATAATAGTTCCTGTAATATCAAGCGCCTTAGGATCAATAAAAGGCAAAATATCAAACAATGAAGGAGCACCTATCGAAGGTGTTTCTATCCAGATACTCAACTTTAGTTTTCAGGCTGTAAGCGATAAAAACGGAATATTTGAATTAGCTGAAGTTCCTTCGGGCAATTACACCTTGGTATTCAAATACTTGGGCTACCAAACAGAATATCTGAAAATAACTATTTCAACTAATGAAAATTTAAATTTGCAAATAAATCTTAAACAAGGCACTATTAACCTGAATAATGAGGTGGTTATTAGTGCTTCGCGCATTAAAGAGGAACAATTTGATATTTCCTACTCGGTAAACAGCATCCATGCCGAAGATATAGAAATGGAAGGCAGCCGCACAAGCGCAGAGGCTTTAATGCAACACGGAGGCTGGGTGCAGAAAACAAACCATGGTGGGGGCTCGCCATTTATCAGAGGTTTAACGGGATATCATACCCTTGTAATAATAGATGGGGTACGGTTCAATAACTCAATTTTTCGTTCAGGCCCGAACCAGTATGTAAATACCATAGACCCATTAAGCATAGCGGCCATAGAAATTGTAAGGGGTAATGGTTCAACCCAATATGGAAGCGATGCTTTGGGAGGCACGGTGCAATTTTTCAGTAAACCTCCTGAATTTAGCAAGCAAAAAAAAAATGTCGTTCCGCCCGGGTCTTTATTATAAGTATGCCAGCCAGGCGCTAAACGGAATAAATAAAAGCCTGGAAGACAAACTTTTGCCCGGAATGGAAAACATCATTCGCCCGGAGTTTGAGTTTGCGGGCAAAAATATTGCATTTTTAGCAGGAATGAGTTATAAATGGTTCAATGATATTGATGCCGCTGAAAGTATTGGAAAGCTCTCGCCTAATGGTTACAAGGAGATAGACCTTGATGCAAAACTATATGCTCGTATAACAACAAATCAATACGTCACAGCCCTTTTTCAAAAATCTACCCAAATTGACGTACCATTATTCCACAAAATAGTAAGTGGGGATTATAGTGTATACTCGTTCAGTCCTCAAGATAGAATTTTGACCTATCTGCGCCACGAAATCTATTTTCAAAATAATCTTTTGCGAAAGATCACAACTACGGCTTCGTATCAGAAATCGCTAGAATTCAGACAGAAACAAAAATCTGGAAGTCTTAATTGGGCCGAAGAGGAGGACATTGCCGATGTTTATGGTTTTAATGTGGAGTTATTTTCAATGCCAAAACCCTACTGGAAAATTAATACAAGTTTTGAAATATATCATGATTTAATTCAAAGCCAAACAGAAGAATTTACCCCTGACCAAACGCAGATAGTTCGTGGACTATATCCCGACAATTCCAGATTTACCACTATTGGTGCATCAAGTATGCATAGCTTCGATTTTGAAAAATGGAACATCCAGGCAGGCATCAGATATAACAAATATCTATTATCAGTCACCGATACCCTATTCGGCAACACAAAACTACAACCCGAAGCATTAGTTGGCAATATTGGAATAACACGCAAGCTTGGTAAGCATTTTAGTTTTATCCTCTCAGCAAATACCGGGTTTCGGTCGCCAAATATTAATGATGTTTCCAGTTTTGGTATTGCCGATTTTAGATATGAAGTACCTAGTGCTAATCTAAAACCAGAAAAATCAATTACTTATGAGTTAGGATTAAAACAAAAACATCGTTTTTTACAGAGTTCGGTATTTATTTTCAGAACAGACTTATACGATTTAATTACCAATGTTAGAACAAGTTATTTGGGTGCCGATTCTGTATTGCTCAATAATGAAAGCGA
>JARGGF010000300.1 GCA_029210905.1 Bacteroidales bacterium
CCTTTGCGAAGGGCAAAAAAGCCAATTTTAGAACCAATCCACTTTCCTTCGCGGGCTGTGAATGGTTTACCTATTTTAGTGTACTTCTTGCCATTTTCACTGTATGAAAAATTGCAAACTGCATTTTCATCAACTTCCACCTGAAGAAAAATTGTATTCTCTGATATTGGAATCAGCTCACTTTCAGTCTCCAATGATTTATCATCAGCATTTTTGCAAGTTACCTGCGACAGAAAAAGTTTTCCATCCTTTTGTTGAAAACTTAAATAACTGTAATCCAGTCCCATAATTACAAAACCAATCCGTTCACCATCAAAATTGGCATGAAAAGTAAGTTTGGTAGTTGCCGTAAAATTATCTGAAGGCAATTTTTGCAGCAATAAATTTGGCACATCAAACAAGTTGACATAATTTTCAGGTTCGGGCTTGCAAAATAAAGTAAAATGTCCCTCACCAGTTGGAAATCCCCAATATACTTCAGGGTTGGCATGCCATTGCCATTGTAGTCCTAATTTAGGAACATTAAACTCGTCATTATCAGGTGGAGTAGTTATTCCGTGTGCTTTCCCAACATTTGGTTTTTTAAAGCGATCTACCGGATTCCCTTTTCCATCGCCATCTTTATCAATACCGATTACCGGCCAATCGTTTACCCATTTCATTGGCTGCAAATGAACAATCCGTCCAAATGCACCTTTATCCTGAAAATGAATAAACCAATCCTCCCCTGTTTGTGTTTTTACCCAGGCACCCTGGTGGGGGCCATTGATATTTGTCTTCCCCTGTTCAAGAACTATTTTCTCCTCATAGGGGCCATAGATGTTTTTTGACCTCAGCACGAGCTGCCATCCTGTTGAAACACCTCCTGCAGGTGCAAAAATGTAATAATAGCCATTGTGTTTATACAATTTGGGCCCTTCGATGGTAGGATGGTTTTTATGTCCGTCAAATACCAGCACTTCGTCTTCATTAGCCTTTGTACCTTGCTCATTCATAGTGCATAACACTATAATACTTTTGATCCCTGCCCTGCTGCCGGCAAATGCATAAGCAAGATAAACTTTCCCGTCATCATCCCACAAAGGAGTAGGATCAATCAGGCCTTTTCCAGACTTAACAAGCACAGGATCAGACCACTTACCTTTCGGATCGGTTGTTTTAACCATATAAATCCCAAAATCGGGGTCAGGGAAATAGATATAATATTCTTCATTGTGATATCGAATGCAGGGGGCCCAAATACCTTTTCCATGCTGAGGTTTATCAAATACATCAGTTGGAATCAGTTTGGGAAGTGCATAAGAAACCAATTCCCAGTTTACCAAGTCCTTTGAATGGAGTATTGGCAAACCAGGAACACAATTGAAAGAAGAACCAGTCATATAATAATCATCTCCAACCCTAATGGCATCCGGATCAGAATAATCAGCATGTAATATCGGGTTTTTATAGGTTCCATCGCCATTATCGGCAATCCATACTTTTGATGTTTGAGCAAATAGCGTGGTTGACAATTGTAATGCTATTAGCAGATAAATATGAAGTCGTAAATAATTCATTATTTTTTGCGTAATTAATTCAATACTGTTTAGCTAAAGGCTTTGGTAACTGAGTCATTAGTTAAATATACGCATTCGGTTCATGAGAAAGTTCTAATGACTAATTTCTAATGACCAGTGACCTTGGCAATTAATTGATTATCTGTCGAGTTCAAGAGCTGCCAAAATAAAAGGACCAGTTGCTTTAGGATCGTTATCCTTCTTCCGTTCATTTACATAATATTCATAAGATCCGTCGCGATATGGATCGCCACCCAGTCCGGCTACTGCACACACCTGTGTTATACTGATTTCGCCATCCTCATCTACCTTTATCAATTGAGTGGTTAAGCCATCAAATGCTTTATTGGCAGCAGCTTTGAAACTTTGAGGTAAATAACCCTTATTAACACCTTTTGCCAATGCATAAGCAAACATGGAAGAACCAGATGCTTCCAAATAATTACCTGCTTTATCGCCAGCATCAGTAACCTGGTACCATAATCCGCTCTTATCCTGAAAGTTAACCAAGGCTGTTGCCAATTGGTTTAAATAAGCCACCAGCTCTTTTTGTTTGGGATGATCTACAGGAAAATAGTCCAACACATCAACCAAAGCCATAGCATACCAACCCAATGAGCGTGACCAGAAGTTGGGTGAGCAGCCAGTTTTTTTATCAGCCCAGGCCATTTGTTTGCTTTCGTCCCAACCGTGGTATAATAAACCGGTTTTTGCATCCAGTGCATGTTCCTGAATTTGTTCAAATTGTTTGGCAACATCGTCTAAATGAGCACCATTTTCAAATTCAACAGTGTATCGGGTATAAAAAGGAGCACCCATATACAAGCCATCCAACCACATTTGATACGGATAGCGCTTTTTGTGCCAAAAACCACCACTTTTAGTCCTGGGATGTTCCTCCAATTGTTTTCTCAACAATTGCATCGCTTTCAGATATTTTTGATCATTACTTTTATTATATAATTCAAAAAGTATTTTACCGGCATTAATCATGTCAATATTGTAATTCTCAAATTTATAAGTCTTTATGGCACCGCTGCTGTCAATCAAAACATCAGCATATTCTTTTACATAATCATAGTATTTTTGTTGATGTTTTTGATTATATAATGCTTCAAATGAGCATAATACCAAGCCATGAACATAATCCCATTTAGGTTCTTCCTTTCCATCAATCTGCCAGGCCTGCGGGTTGCGTTTCATGATTGACAGGGCCATCCGTTCAGACCATTTTAGGGTATCAGAAATAACAACTACTTTGTTGTTAATTTCGTCTTCGTCTGTCTTAGTTTCCTGATTACAGCTAACGATAGGAACCAGTATGACCAAACTAAGCAATAACAAAAAATTTTGGGTTTTCATTTTGACCTTTTTTTTAGTTCTTTATTCTTAAATATCAGGCAATTGTAACCTTAAACTAAACTTGATACTACGCTTATGGTTTTAATATTAAACAACTGATATTAAACAATTTACTGTAATTTATCCTGACTGTTTAACTCACTAAGTAATTTATCCAGATAGGATATAAATGCTTCTTTAGTTTTAATACCGTCTTTTTCTCCTTCCCATGCACCGAGAAAATAAAATGATATCGGTTCGATAGTTGGATTAAAAATGACAAGATGATCAAACTCCCAAACTGTTTGGCTTTCAACATCTCCAACTTTATAAAAGATTGCCATTCCAAGTTTATCAGTCTCAGAAACAAGCGTTTGAGCACCATAAGTAGCTAAATAAGCCCATTTTTTGTTCTCACTTTCTTTTTTAAATACTTCTACCTTATGATTTACAATTCCTGTGCATATTCCTGAAATAGCTTTAGATGATTGGATAGTATGTTTAGTATATCGTTTGTCTGGGGATATTGATAATTCAGAGTTTAAATTTATTTTCTCACTGGCAGTTTTCCAGTCATAGTAATTAATTAAAACCTTCGATTCACTGATTGAATTTTCCACGGAAGCAAAAGTAGAGTCAACCTCTTTAAAATGAAGAACTTCATTGTCTACATATCTTCCAATTGAACCAACTCCAAGTCCTTTTCCAACTTTAAGAATATCCTGTCCCCAGCTGCATTTTTCATGATAAGAATCAAATCCATCAAGGCCTACCTGAGATAATACCATACTGTCAGTTACTTTTCCAAAAATATCGATGGCATTTCTCCAATCAAGGTATAAACGATAGCCAACCTTATTGCTTTCCCATCCCGGCCCTTCATACCTGATATAAAATGAATGGTCGGTGTGTGCTGCAGGAACTTTAAGATTCCGAATATTTTTGAAAGTACCGCCTTCATATTTTCTGTCCTTCCATTCCCCACCTTCTTTGATAGAAATTTCAGCATAAGTTTTTGGAGTTTCTGAAACAGAGGTAGAATCTGACGAACTTTGCCCGTTATAGTTGTTGCCATTACTGCATGCTAAAATACTAATAATCAGCACAAATTGAAGGATTAAAAATTTTTTCATTTTGATTTTTTTAGGTTATGAATTACTGAATTATTCACCTAGAGTATGCGATGATTTGTTTATTTTTCACTAAATAAACTACTAAAATATGATTTAATTTATGTTTAATAAGGGAAACAAAAAAACAAAATCAGGTTTATCCTTTGAATAATAAAAACTACATAAAACAATTCTGGGTGCAGCATTATTTATGCCACACCCAGTATCAAAAAATTTATAAATAATTATTTCCAACGAGGGTCACCGGCATCAATTCCTGCACCCTTAAATGTAAAATCCATTCCTGTTGGATCACTCCACAAAGCATCAGAAGTTATTTCTAAAGGAGTCAACTGATCATTCATGACTGAATAATCGGTTAACACAAAATCAGATGTTGAATAAGAATTCTTAATTGTTAAAGCAACGCCATCCGCTACTCTGATACCATAGATTGAAGGAGTATCGCCATAAGATGTACTTCCAAAAATACAATTGGTAACATAAAAACCATCTGTTATTACAGCATTTCTTGTATCGCTGAAATATCTACCAGAACTGTATGGTGTTCTGTTAAAAGTACAATTTTGAAGGGTAATACTTTCACAATCAGTTGCATCATCATAACGAAGGAAATGAGATTTAAGGCTGTCGATAGTTGAATTCATCACCTTTATAATTTTAATATTGGTATTTGTTTGGTCAGCAGATAAAACTCCATAGCTTGCACTACTATTACCTAAATTATGAATAATACAATCATCTATTAAAAACAAGCCTATTGTTTGATCGGAACCACCTCTTAGTCTCAGCAATTGTCGTCCTAAATCATAAAGTTTACACCCAATAAATTTAAGTGCACCAAGATTACAGGCTTCACTTTCCATATCAAAAACACCTCGGTGCTGGCCATCACCCGCATTATGGTTAATAAAACCACTTATGTATAAGTTTTCGAAAACTAATGAATCTGCTGGTGTCAAACTTGAACCTATATAGAACATCCTGTCGCCAGACGTAAGATAAAGAACAGGAAGCCCCATGCCGTTAATTCCTTTGATTTTCAAGCTCTTATCAATGGTCAAATCTCCTACAAACGGATACATTCCATTTTCTTCAAGCACAATCACATCACCAGCAGATGCAGCAGCAATGGCAGCTGCCAAGTCAGTACCAGATGCAACTAATACATCACCTTCAAGCACATAATTTTGTGTACCCCTTACCGCGGCATTATTCATTAACCTTATTTCGTAAACAGCGTTTGCGACACCAGTTACACTTTTGCTACCAGCAGTTGCTTCCTCAGCCGAAATATCAAAAGAAGTTTCACCCGATTGAGTTACAAATGTAAGGGCGGTAACTGCTTTACCAGGAAGCCAGCTTACTGTTATTGCACCTATAGCAGTCATTTTAATCTGGTAACCTTCAAAAAGGTTCTCAGGTAAAGATTTGAAAGCAATGGCTGACCATTTAGAGTCTTCAACTCCAGCAGTACTGCTTACACCTTTAACCCTGGCCGAATATTGGGTATCTCCTGATGGTAAAGCATATACAAAAGGTAATTCATTAAGAGCAACTGTTGCAGTATAAATGATATCTGAAAAATCCAGGCTATCCTGACTGATTTCAACAACGTAAGAGCTTATTCCTTTATTAAAGCCCCAATTCAGTTCTAAAGTTGTTTGATTACTAATTTTAGCAGTCAATTCAAGTGGAGTAAAGACTCTCACAAAATCCAGTTCTTCAAGTGGTGGATTTATATTGTCTTTACAGGCATTAGTTCCAAGCAAGACAATTATCCCAATGAAAAACCCAATATTTATATATATATTTTTCATCCTATTTTCTTATTTTTTGTTATTAATTTTTCTTTAAAAAAAATTGGTAAAAACCTGAAGTATTACTTTCCAATTGGGGAACTAATATTTCAAGTTAATTCCAAATATTAATTAATCCAGCAGGTTTGCATCTAACATTCCATTACTGTTATCTATAAAAACCTGCCATATAGGCCAAAACTGATTTTGGTCAGGATTGTTAGTATAAAGCGAATTTAGTTTTTCATCAGTAATTTTAGTTAGCTCTTCCATATCTTTATTTAATAGAATATCAAACTCATTAGTGCCTTGAACAATACGATTATATTCATCCCACACAGTT
>JARGGF010000301.1 GCA_029210905.1 Bacteroidales bacterium
TAGGTGGGAAGAGTTTTGGAAAAGTTTTCATCAAATTAATTATAGAAATTGTGCGTAATATTAAAACTGCACCCATTACATTCCTGTTGAGGGTGAAGAATAAGAACCTGATACACCTCAAGGTTTTATTTTCAATCACTAAATTTTAAATCTGCTGAGCCTCCATGGTCTTTTCTTTGGTGATCCTTTAAGTTAAATTTATTATTTAAATGGCAAATAATTAATCATTTAATAATATCCACTTCACAATAGAGTAATAATTAATCATTTATATCGCACTTTATTTTCAATCTAAAATTTTATTCACGGGATAGAATTTATTTCTAAATACCTTAGAATGGAATTACAGATAAACAAAGTGGAGAAAGATGACAACAAACTTAAATCACGAAAGAACGTTCCATACAGAATTACTTGAAGAATTAAATAAGTTTAATGAGGAGCAGGCAAACAAATATCCAAAAGACGAGTTTTTGACAATAGATTTGCATTGTCATGATTACAACAGCGATGTACCTGATGAATTGCTTGGCCGTATTTTGAAAGTCCCGGAGACCTGGCTCCCGACCAAAAGTCTGCTAAAGACTTTAAAAAAACACGGAAGTTCGGCATTTACTATCACCAACCACAATAATGCACGCTCCATCTGGGAGCAGCGTGAAAAGGGAAAAGATATACTTTCAGCTGCAGAATTTAGCTGCATGGTGCCCGATTTTAATATTGGCATCCATGTTTTAACCTACGGTTTTACTCCAAAACAGGAAAAAATACTGAATAAGCTGCGGCGAAATGTCTACGCTTTTCAGGAATATACCTGCAAGGAAAATATTCCAACAATATGGGCGCATCCGCTTTATTATTATGCGGTGGATGGAGTACCTCCTTTTGAGTTTTTCGATAAAATGGCCTTGATATTTGAAAGATTCGAAGTGCTTAATGGTCAGCGCGATACATGGCAAAACATGTTGGTGAAAATTTGGGTGGAAAGCCTTACACCAGAAAAAATTGACGAGCTGGCACAAAAAACCGGAATCGACCCAAAACGTTATTGCAGAAATCCATATTTAAAGGCCATGTCAGGAGGATCAGACAGTCACATGGGCATTTTTGCAGGTCTTACTGGTACAAGACTTCATGTTCCTGATCTACAGAATCGTATATTCACCACTAGTCTGTCAGATTTAGCACTTGAGGCCATCCGAGAAGGCAGGATGGCTCCTTTTGGCTCCCACAACAACAATGAAAAAATGACCGTAGCTTTTCTGGATTACGTTTGCCAGATTGCGCTTTATTATAAAGACCCCGGGATAATCAGAATGTTGCTGCACAAAGGTTCTATGCAGGATAAAATTATCGCACTGATGGTATCAAATGGTTTTGCCGAGTTGAAAAGGCACAAAGTAACCATGAATTTTATTGAACTTTTCCACAAAAGTTTTGGTGGCAAAGCTCCTCATTTTTCAAAAAGGTGGTTTATCCCTAAGGTTTACAAACCCATATTTGATGACGCCACTAAGATTGCCAAAATCAAAAAAAATAGTCCCGAAAATATTATCGATACCTTTACCGATGCAGTTTATTCCATTTCTGAAAAACTAAATAATATTCTGGCAGACAGATTAGTAAAGAAAATTGACAAGTTAAGTAAAAATAAAAATTGGGACGATTTCAATTTGGCCACTTTCATCGATAAAATGGAGCTGCCAAGTGAATTCAGAAGTTTAATTAACCCCAATAAAAAATCTTTAAATGGTGGCATATCAATCAATTTTGGAGATTTTATGGATGGGCTTTCATTCCCTTTTCTTACTTCGAGCCTGATTTTATTGGCAAACTTTACCAGTGCCAGGGTTTTATACAATGCCCGGCCATTGCTCACTGAATTTTCTGCTAAAATTGACAGGCTGAAACATCCTAAACGAATGCTCTGGTTAACTGACACTTACGAAGACCACAATGGGGTTTCTATGGTATTAAAATCCTTTCACCAGGAAATTAAAGCACGAAATCTTCCCATTGATATTATGGTTTGCAGTAAAACACTTCAGGCAGATGACAACCTGATTGTGGTTGATCCATTGATGGAGTTTACGGTGCCATTTTATCGTCAACAAACCTTTAGGGTGCCCCGCTTGCTTGATATCCAGAAAATATTCCTTGATGGTGAATATGACAGGATTATTTGTTCAACTGAAGGCCCTATGGGGCTGGTTGCTTTATTTTTGAAAAACGCTTACTTCGTACCTACCCATTTTTATATACATACCGATTGGTTGATGTTTGGACGAAAAGTTCTTAAAATGGACCGTGATAATTTAAGTCGCATGCGTAGGTTTTTGAGGGCATTTTATCAAAGTTTTGATAATTTGTTTGTACTCAACAGTGATCATCAAAAATGGCTTTCGAGTGAAGAAATGGGTTTTGATCCAGAAAAGGTGAAATTAACTGCTCATTGGGCCGAAAGTGAATTTTATCCCAGAAAAAGTATCAAACAAATTGCGTTTGGTGTTGAAGAAAAATGCCCTGTTGTGCTTTTTGCAGGTCGCCTAAGCCATGAGAAAGGTGTAATGGAACTCCCAAAAATGTACAAAAATCTTGTAAACGAAATTCCTGATATTCAATTTGTTATTGCGGGTTCCGGGCCTGCAGAGGAAGCGCTTAAAGCAGAATTTCCTGAAGCTGTTTACATGGGATGGGTAAACCACGATGAATTGCCTAACCTATATTCAGCTGCTGATATTTTGGTATTGCCTTCGAAGTTTGACACCTTCAGCTGCGTGGTGCTGGAATCATTAAGTTGCGGCTTGCCGGTAATCGCCTACAAAACAAAAGGACCAAAGGATATTATTATCGATGGTGAAAACGGGTACCTGGTCTCGAACCAAAAAACCATGGTTGAAAAATTGGGTACCTATCTTAAAGAAAAACAATTACAGGAAAATTTTAAACAAGAAGCAGTAAACCGTGGAAAATACTACAATCCAGATAAAATCATTGAACAGTTTATTCAAGACACAGGTCTCAAAGACCAGAAAGAATAATTCTGAGGAAAAAAATGATGGATGGATTTGGTGGAAACATGGTGTAATTTATCATATCTATCCAAGAAGTTTTAAAGATTCGAATAATGATGGAGTTGGTGATATTCAAGGAATTATAGAAAAACTTGATTATTTGTCCGGCCTTGGGATAGATGCCATTTGGCTATCGCCAATCTATGATTCCCCTGATTTTGATTTTGGTTACGATGTAAAAAATTATCGTAAAATTCATCCTGTTTTTGGTAACCTTGAAGACTTTAAACTTTTATTAAATCAGGCGCATGAGAGAGGTATCCGTGTAATAATGGACATGATATTGAACCATACTTCACATTTACATCCCTGGTTTGTGGAGTCAAGTTCTTCAAAAAACAACCCAAAGCGCGACTGGTATATTTGGAGAGATGCTAAAAAAGGAAAGACACCAAATAACTGGAAATCAACATTTATCGGAAGCGCATGGGAATGGCATGAAAATACACAGCAATATTACCTCCATTCTTTTCTGAAAGAACAACCTGATTTAAACTGGCGAAACGAAGAACTTCAAAAAGTATTTTTCGAAGAAATAAAATATTGGCTTGATATTGGTGTTGATGGTTTCCGACTGGATGTAATAAACCTGATTGTAAAGGATAAAAAATACAGGGACAATCCTTCCATATTTAGGTTTATTGACCGGCAGGAACAGCTTTACACCCGTAACAGGCCAGCGTCATACAAAATAGTGCGGAAATTGCGAAAACTGCTTGATCAGTACAAGGATAAAGTGTCTGTAGGTGAAATTTACAGCACTCCTCCCGGAAACCCCTCAATAGCAGCTAGTTATCTGGGAAGAGGAAATGATGCCCTGCACCTTACTTTTGACTTTTCGCTCATTTTCAGGCGTTGGAATGCACGGTCTTATTATCTGGCTATTCGGAAATGGCTACAAGTAATACCCAAAAAAGGCTGGCCTTGCTTTGTTTTTTCCAACCACGATTTGCACAGAAGTATCAATCGATTTGGTACCGGTGCCAATAAGGAAGAAAAAGCAAAAATAACAGCCACACTGCTTTTAACATTAAAAGGAACACCTTTTATCTATTATGGCGAAGAAATTGGCATGCACAATGTTAAAATAGACCGAAAAGATATTATGGATCCACTTGGCAAAAGGTACTGGCCCTTTTACTCGGGGCGCGACAGTGCCAGGACTCCAATGCAATGGAATCCAGAAGAATATGCAGGCTTTAGCAATACCAAAACATGGCTGCCAATTGATACCAACTATCAAGCAAATAATGTTTTAGCACAAAAAGATGATCCATCATCAATATTTAATGTATATAAAAAACTGATTGGCTTACGCAAAGAATATGAAGCCCTAAAAAAAGGAAATTGGACCCCTGTTTCGAAAGGACAAAATGGCGTTTTGTCCTATTACCGCGATTTAAAAAAAGAACGAATAAAAGTGGCCTTAAATTTTAGCAACAAATCAAAAATTATCCAGGTTAGTAATTCTTTTGAATGGAAAATTCTATTCTCAACACATCGGGCTGAAAATAATATGATGAGCAGGAAAATTACACTTGCGCCCTACGAAGCCTTGATTATCAGTAAAATTTCGAAAAAGAACATAAAAAAGTTGTAAGGAGCCAACATTTATGTTTTCGTAAAGAAATGTTGTTTTTTTTATTATTTTTGATCCAAATTGCTTACTTTCTATTAAAGTTTAGGGATAATTAAACCGTTGCTTTTTGCTCAAAAATTCAAAAAATGCCAGATAAAAATAAATATATATCAATTTTTGTATTGATTGCAGTAAATCTTTACCCAATTTTTGGGGTTATTTATTTTGGGTGGGATATTTTTGAAATAGTAATTTTATATGTTGCAGAAACCTTTATTGTGGGTTTGTCAAACGCACTGCAAATGAGCTTTGTAAAAAGTGACCAAAAACAGGTAATGATTGCGTTCTTTTTATTCCATTATAATTTTTTTGTTGTTATACAAACGGTTTTTATCATCTTGCTTTTTGGAACAGATAATGGGTTTGAATTTATGAGTGCTGATGGTTGGTTTAATTTTCTGGCAACAATTTCAAGAAAGGACGTTTTAATATCAATTGGATTGCTTGGCATTGGTCATATTTATTCTTTTTATAATGATTTTTACCGAAAAAGAATATTTGAAATATACTACCTAAATTATTTTTTCGCATTGCCCTATAGAAGAATCTTTGTTCAACAATTTGTTGTTCTCATTGGCGGAGCGATAAGCCTGCTTTTTGATACACCAATGGGCTATCTGATTATTCTAATTTTCTTTAAAACAATTATCGACCTATGGGTTCAAAAGAATTTAAGTGTAATTAAAGAAAGCGCATTAAGGAATAATGGCCCGGAACAAAGATATTTTGAATAATTACACATTCCGGATTAAATTTATCTATCCAGCCAGGCTTTAAAGCCATTCATTTTATCTCTGCTTACAAATATGTCATCATCATTGCAATGTTTTAATTTTAGTTTTAATCGATAGTTAGAGAGGGTATACATATCATCAATGGCCACAATGGTGGTGATGTACTTTCTGTTAATCCGAAAAAATTTCGCAGGATCTATCAATTCCTCAACCTGTTCAAGGGTATAATCAGTCAGGTAGTTCTTGCCATTTTTATCTGTAAAGAAAGTTGATTTTTCAAGACTGTAAAAATATATAATACTTTCTATATCAATGGTTTTGATGTGTTTGCCAACTTTTACCAAAAATCTTTGTTTGTATTCTTTAGTGAGTAGCTGCATCACTTTTTCATAAGCAACTCCATTATTCACAGGTTTTTGATCAGGATTCCAGGGCGAAGAAACATATTTTTTAAGGGCTGCAAATAAATCTTCGGTATTTATTGGTTTTAACAGGTAGTCGAGACTGTTTACCCGGAATGCGCGTAATGCATATTCATCATAAGCAGTTGTAAAAATAATGGGACATTCAATTTTTGCCGATTCAAAAATTTCAAAACTTAATCCGTCACCCAATTGAATATCCATGAAAACCAAATTGGGCGATGGATTGGAATTAAACCACGCTATAGTATTTTTCACTGAAGTACACCGGGCCAGAATATTTATTTCTGTATCATATT
>JARGGF010000302.1 GCA_029210905.1 Bacteroidales bacterium
ATACACAGGCAAATACTTAATTCGTAGACAATTTAATTAGTTAATTAGCAATAGAATAATCCAACATGCGAAACAATAGTAATTTATTATAGCTACACCCCCGATGCTGCTATTCAAAAAAAACGCAGCCATCTTCTTTTCAGAAAACGGCTGCGTAAATACATTCCAATCAGCTATTTGTAATGTTTTTGTTCATTTGCTTCACCAGGTATAAACTGATGAATTAATCATCTTCTAAAAATAAAATATTAGCTATTTTGTAGTTGCGTCTTCTAACAAAATATCATATTTATATCCATAACCAAAGTCCTTGTTCAGACTAATTTTTCCTTCAAGAGTAAGCGTATCACCAACCTTAGACTGAGCCAGGGTAGTTACAGCCAAATCAAATTTGCCATCGTTTTCTGTCCCATCCTGAAGATGAATCCAATTTTTGCCCATAATCCCAGCATTATATTTGGTAACAACCCCTTTCACAATGATAGTTTTATTTTCAAAAGTTGATTTATTGGCATACAAATCAGCAATAGTAACATTCCCATCAACTTTCTGAATATTAATATCCTGCTTATTAGTTTTTATGTTGGCTTCGTGCTTACTTTTGTTTGGTGTAGTTTGTTTAAAATCATCGAGGTTTTTGCTTAACTTATTAACAAAAATGATTTGATCAAAAGTTCGATTAAGCTCCTTACTTTGAAAATCCTTCATCTTCATATCTTCAGTATAATAAAAGACATCACCCATTGAAGCCTCGGTTTTTGGTCCAGCTAACCAAAATTTGTTGTCGTTAATACTTACATTTAAATAGGTGTAATTATTAGTCTGTAAAACTTCATTGACTGTCCCTTCCTGAACACCTGCAGGCAAATCACCATTTTGTTTTGAGGGATCCTGCAACTGACAGGCCACAAATAATAATGCTACAGATGCTATTAAAACAATATTCTTCATTTATTTATTTTTTATAATTATTTGCTCTTATCTGGAGACAAAAATAATGTGCAATTCTGAAAAAGTTAGGAAGATAATTGAAATTTAATAAAATCATTTTCCATTTACTGATTTTTGAAGTGAAAATTGTACTGGTACAGTATACCACACTTTCACTTTTTTCCCTCTTTGCTCACCGGGTTTCCACTTAGGTAATTCCCTTATTACTCTTATTGCTTCTTTATCGAGCACAGGTTCAATACCTCTGGCAACATCTATATAACCAATTTCTCCTTTTTCGGTAATGCAAAACCTGATATATATTTTACCTTCTATGCCATTCTTTTTAGCTTTTTTAAAGCTTTTTGCGCAGTTAATGAAAAAGGAATTAACAAAAGGATAAATAATAATCTCTTCATTTTTTCTATTTTAGGATTTTAGGTTCCAAATATACTAATGTTTTTTAGTTCGTTGATTGATAAAAAAATAAAGAATTTTAAGGGATATCAGAACACATTCAACTGTTCATTTCAATACTAAATATAGCAAGCCATTACTTTGGCTAATTATTTTAAATTTGCAAAACAATTGAAACAAATTTTTAAACCACTTAAAATAAACAAGCACCTAAAAAGATAAAATAATGAAAATAATATCATGGAATGTAAATGGCATACGTGCAATTGCCCAAAAAGATTTTTTTAAGGATTTAAAAGAAATGAACCCCGATATTCTTTGTCTTCAGGAAACAAAAGCCCAGGATGATCAGGTTACTGAAACCCTTGTACCAGCAAACGGGTACCATATTTATTCAAATTCTGCTGAAAAAAAAGGCTATTCCGGTACTGCCATTCTATCTAAGATTAAACCAATTAATGTTTCAAAAGATATTGGAATAGCTGAACATGATGCCGAAGGCCGTGTTTTATGCCTGGAATATGACAATTTCTTTTTGGTAAATGTTTATGTACCTAATTCGGGCAGTGACCTAAAACGACTTGACTACCGCCAGGTTTGGGACAAGGATTTTTTCAATTATTTGAAAACACTTGAAACTAAAAAGCCTGTGGTTGTTTGTGGCGATTTTAATGTGGCCCATAAACCAATAGATTTGGCCCGACCGAAGCCAAATTACAATAAATCAGCCGGTTATATGCAGGAAGAAATAGACGGCATGGATAGATTTACTCAAGGTGGACTGGTTGATACTTTCAGACATTTTTATCCCGAAACGGAAAATAAATATACCTGGTGGAGTTATCGCGCAGGTGCAAGAGGGAAAAACGTAGGCTGGAGAATTGATTACTTTTTAGTCAGTCAATCGTTTATTAATTCCTTATCCAGCGCCAGTATTCTGAATGAGATAATGGGCTCTGATCATTGTCCGGTGGGTATTGAAATGAGATTATAGTTCCTTGATTTTGAGAAATATTTGTCATTGGTCACTGGTGATTAGTTATTTGCAGCAATGACTAATGGCCAATGACCAATTACCATTTACAACGTCGATTTCACATTCCCGCCCTCAAGTGCATAAACCTGTCCGGTAACAAACTCTGAGAGCGGCGAAAGTAACCATGTGGCCAAACTGCCCAGATAATCGGGGTTTCCCATAAATCCTGCAGGTATATTTTTCACCCAGGCATCATGTGCCTGCGCATACGAAATACCTTCCAGTTCGCTTTTTTTCTTAATCAGCCGTTCAATGGCTGGTGTGGCGTGCGAGCCGGGTGCAATAATGTTGAAGGTAATATTTTGGCCACTAACTTCCTGCGACAAGGTTTTCACCAGGCCTACTACTGCCAGACGCAAGGATGTGCTAAGCACCAGGTTCGGAATGGGCTGTTTCACCGATGAACTTTCGATATAAACCATTCGGCCATACCCATTTTCCCTAAAAATTGGCACCAGTTGTTGAGTGATTTCAACTTTCCAACGTAAAAGGTTTTTATAGGCATCGTCCCAGTTTTCGAGCTTGGTTTCCTGAAAGCTTAAAGCAGGTGGCCCACCGGCATTAATTAATGCACCGCTTATTTTGTGGCTTTTTGCCAATGCCACTACCCTTTCTATTATGGATGAGATGGTTATATCGCCTTGTATAGGAAAAAATTGCTTACCATGCCGACTTTCCATTTCATCCAGCTTATCTTTATTTCGGGCTACACCAATAACTGTGGCTCCTTCGTTCATTAAAGCTTCTGCAGTTCCTTTTCCAAAACCGCTGGTGGCACCGCATACCAAAAAACGTTGGTTGTTTATTTTAAGATCCATGGTTGTTGGGTTAATTGTTATTTGTATATTGGTTATTTGTGTATTGGTTATTAAATGTCGTTAAGTTAAGAATGTTCTGTATAGTATTGTAATTTAATCGATCAGACTCACCCCCTGGTTTCGCTTTGCGAAACCTTTGGGGCTGTATCAAAAGTACAAAATGATCATTTTTTTGCTCAGTGTAACTCTGTGAGACCTCTGTGGGACTCTGTGATACAACTAGTTACACAGAGCCTCACAGAGAAAACACAGAGTTTCACAACTTGTCCCGAGCATCGGGAGAGATTTGATACAGCCCGCGGCTGGTGCAGCCAGACAGGGGGTGAGTTTAAAATAACCAATTAAATTAAAGAACATCAGGTTTTTCCTAAACTGAACGATATTGATTTGTTGTTTTTATATTGGTTATTTGTTTCCAATTGCAAATAATCGATGACTATTTACTAATTAATATCAAAATTTTAACGTTGTTGTTTGTTTGGTTTCATCATGCAAACTAAGTGGCACAGGACTAACTTTTACGAGTTGTTTAAGAATAGATTTATCCATTTCAGTTAATGTACACATGCTAAAATCAAACTCCATTTTCACTTCCGCTACCCGCCTTGGGTTTTCACTCATTATTTTCCAGGTATTTACAGTTGCCCCATCAATGTTAAAACCATTGGCTTCAGCTTTAATGCCCATTATTGTGAGAATACAGGTACCCACTGATGTAGCCAATAAATCTGTTGGTGAAAAAAACTCCCCTTTGCCATGATTGTCGGTAGGCGCATCAGTTATTACTTTGTTCCCGGATTGAAGATGTGTTGCTTCGGTACGCAATCCACCCAAATAAACTGTTTTTATTGTTTGTTTCATTTGCTATGGTTGTTTAATTTGAGTATAAGTATTAAATATAAGTTTTGGAAATTTATAATACAAATATAGTAATTGGTCATTTGTCAATAGTTATTGCACAGTAAATATCACAAATTTAATTTAAAATTATAACTGAAAGACAATGTTATTTTTTATTATTTTTGTTTGAATTACATTCACAACTTTGACTTTCATCTAACTAAATAGCTATAATATGAAACTGAAAACAGACGTTTCAATTTTACTTTTCGCACTAATATTTACCTTTAACTTATCTTATGGGCAGGAGCTAACCATTCTGCATACCAATGATATGCATTCAAAATTAACAGGTTATGGCCCTGAAAGCGAATACAGCCCAATGGTTATTAATAATGACAGCACTCAGGGTGGTTTTGCTCGCCTTGCAACCCTTTTTAACCAAACCAGGGAGAAATCTCCAAACAGCACATTGATAGTTGATGCTGGCGATTTTCTGATGGGCACCCTTTTTCATGCCGGAGAAGCGGAAACCGGATTTCAACTGAACCTGATGAAAAAAATGGGTTACGATTATATCACCCTGGGCAACCACGAATTTGAATTTGGCCCGGTTACCCTGGCTAAAATATTAAATGCCGCAGAAAAAAAGGGTGGATTTCCACAAATAGTGGCTTCAAACATAAAATTCAGCAAAGAATCAGCTGATGATGAGCTGGAAGCATTCCAAAACAGAAAATTAATTAAAGATTATGTAATTTTTGAAAAAAACGGACTTAAAATAGGAATGATCGGCCTGCTGGGTAAAGATGCCGTAAGCGTAGCCCCGGCAACCAAACCCGTTGAATTTGCAGACTATATTAAAACAGCTAGTAGATTGGCCAATTATTTAAAAAATAATGAGAAAGTCGATTTAGTTATTGCTCTATCGCATAGTGGGCTCTACCCGGATAAAGAAGGTAAAGGATACATTGGTGAAGATATTGATTTAGCCAAAAAAGTTTCATCCATTGATATTATTTTAAGTGGGCATACGCATGTTAAAACACCCGAATATATTAAAATTGGCACCACTTATATTGTACAAACTGGCAGTTACGTTCGTAATCTCGGAAAAATCAACTTAAATTTTAAGGATGGAAAAATTGTTGACTTCAGGTTCGAACTCATTCCGGTAAATGATCAAATTATTGGTGACAAAAAAATTGACCAGGAAATTGAAGACTATACACATTTTATTGAACAAAAGTATTTATCCCCGGTTAATCTAACCTACAAGCAAGTAATAGGACAAACCAATTTTGATTTAAAAATTGATTTTTCTAAACTAAACAGCAGCAATATAGGGCCTTTCATAGCCGATGCATCAAAATATTACATAGAAAAAACAGGCAATCAGGTCGATTTTAGTATTGTGGCATCAGGAACCATCCGTGAAGATTTTGAAAAAGGAATAAATGGAATACTTACAGTGCCTGATGCATTCAGGGTAATGTCGTTGGGTGAAGGTTACGATGGAGTGCCCGGGTATCCTTTGGCACGAATTTACATTACCGGAAAGGAAGTAAAAAAACTGATGGAGATAGTTGTAATGTCGAGACCAAAAGGTGGTGACGGTTTTTTGTACCTGTCTGGTATTAAAACAACGATTAATTCAAAAAAAGGCTTTTTGAATAAAGTACAAAAAGTAGCAATCAATGGCAATGAGATTGATATATCCAAAAAAAATACTCAATTATACAGTATTGCGGCAAATACGTATCTTTTAAGTTTTATTGGCAGAATAAAAAAAATGAGTCATGGCCTGGTTAAGATTATACCTAAAGACTTTAATGGCCAGCCAGTTACAGATATGAAAAATCAGCTGATAGATATTAATTCTGATGCTGCCGGAGACCAATTAATTATTATACTTATAGATGACAACCATATACAGCTGTTGCCTTTTGAAGGAGAAATGGCTGAACCAGAATTTACTTTCTTCTTAATCAAGTCACAGTAAAAAAGTAAATATTATTATATTTATCCTGCTGCTTATATTAGCGGAATTCCTGTTCCTGTAAAAGTTCGGATTCCTGTACATTATAAATT
>JARGGF010000303.1 GCA_029210905.1 Bacteroidales bacterium
TGATTTTGTTAAAACATTTAGAATTCAAATAGTTGCAGGACGAGATTTTCTCCCTGGCGAGGTGGAAGCCGGAGAAAGTGTGCTGGTTAATGAAGAGATGGTAAAATATCTTAATTACGCAAAAAACGAAGACATTTTAGGAACCAATTTTATCACTGCACAAGGAAAAGAGAAAGTGGTTGGCGTGTTTAGCAATATTAATGTCACCTCGCTACACTCAAAAGTAGAACCATTTGTAATAAAAATGGCAAAGAATGAATACGGCCGTACTGCTGAAACTAAATACATTGTTATCAAAATTGACCACAATAATGTTGATGAAAGTATTTCTGTAATTGAAAAAACCTGGGAAAGTATTGGTATTGAACGTCCGTTTGAATATCAATTTCTTAAAGATATACTAGATAAACATTATACAGGTGAAGAGGTACTTGGTGATCTTGCCAGGATATTCACAATTCTTTCAATTATTATTGCTTCACTGGGCATTTGGGGCTTAAGCGCCTTTATTACTGAAAGACGCACCAGAGAAATAGGCATAAGAAAAGCATTGGGAGCTTCTATGTTCAGCATTATTAAATTAATTAATAAGGAGTTTATGATTATTTTACTATTGGCAAACATCATTGCATGGCCAATAGCCTATTTCACAATAAATAAATGGATTGATAGTTTTGCCTTTAGAGAATATATCAGCATTTGGTCATTTATTCTGGCAACAATGATAGGTTTTCTGATTGCAGTTTTAACAGTCAGCCACAAAGCAGTCGAAGCCGGCAGTAGGAATCCTGTTGACTCTTTGCGTTATGAATAAACCCTTAAAAAGTTACTGGATTTTCGATATCATACTACCTGGCAATTAGTTAGGATTTAACAATTTATCAATTTAATAAATTTATTTCATAAGAATAAGAATAACTATTCGGATAAATTGTGTATTGTGGATACGCTTTTGCCCCCCAACTATTATCTCCATATACCCCCATTTGTTTACTATCAATATGTAAATAAATAGCATCTCCTGGAATTATATCATGGGCGTTTCGCTGTTCCTTCTTTAAAGAAATAGTTTCAAAATCTTCCTGAGGATTATAGTGCGCACTAAAACTTATTAATGGTGCGCCCTCAAAAGTAATTCCAGTTCCATTATCATCAGTAAAGCTCACCATTCTAACATCAGTACGGTAACCATTTTCCTGTGGTCGAATATATGGAAAATACATATCAGAGACGCAGGTTTTATACTTTCCAACAAAAGCTGAAGAATTCCTGTCGCAATAATTTTCATGCGGCCCGCGTCCAAAATACTCAACATTTTTATATGCCTTAGTTATTGCCATGCGCATACCAAACCGAGGCATTTCAGGAAGTTTTTCTTTTGCAATTGGTTCAAAAAGAGCATCGATAGCAATGCTTCCACCAGTTTTTACCTGATAGCTGATAGTTGAGATTGCATTAATTTTAGCATGGTAAAATTTAAATATCAAAGAGACAGAACCATCCTTGTTGTGCAAAACATTTTGATCTTTCAAAATGGCGTCCTTACCAGCATTTTTCCAGATTTTTAATCTCTTGGGAGCATTATTTCCATAATCATTGTCTGTTGGTGCACGCCAAAAATTCAGTTCGGGCGATTCAATAAGTAGTTCATGATTTTTGTTTTTTAACGATGTCATTTTCCCCGTTTTTGGATCAAAAACCACGGTAAACCCTTTGCCTGAAATACTAATTTGAGTATTAGTTTTATCAGTATTTAAGCTTCCTACTTCGTTTTTCTTTTCAGAATTTGGCACAATAACAGGAAGTTTAAACTGCTCATTGGCAATAACATGTCCAGCCTTAACCAGTTCATTGGCTTCTTTTGTAATCACGAAGAAATTAATAAAATATTCTTTTCCCGGTTTGGCTTCAATTTGCGGGTCTTTTAGTGTTATAATTATACTATCTTCCGGATTAATATTTACATTTTGGATGGTTTCCTTTTTTACAAGTTCCCCATTTTCAGTAATTTCATAACTAAAAACAAAATTATTAGCATTAGTAAAACTGAATAAGTTTTTGATTTTGAATTTATAAGAAAACAAATCGATTGCTTCAAAAATAAAATTTTGGTAAACTTTTTTTACTTCCCAGATTCCGGGATGAATGGAACGATCAGGATTTACCAAACCATTTAAACAAAAGTTTCCATCATTTAGAACACCATCGGGTTCAAAATCACCACCATATCCCCAATACTCTTTACCGTCTTTATCTTTTTTAATCAAACCCTGATCTACCCAATCCCAAATAAAACCACCCTGGACATTAGGGTATTTATGCACAAAATTCCACAAATCAATCAAATTTCCGCTACTATTGCCCATAGCATGAGAATATTCGCACCATATAAAAGGACGATCCTTTTCTTTGCCAAGATAGTTATTCGAAATATGATCCATGCTGGCATACATCCACGCAATAATATCGGTGTGGCGTTCCTTAATGCTGGTTTGTTGTTCAGCCCGTTCGTACTGCACAGGTCTTGTGTTGTCAAATTCTTTTATCCATTTATAGGCATCAAGAAAGGCAGGGCCCGTACCTGCTTCATTTCCCATTGACCAGATAATGATAGAGGGATGGTTTTTATCACTTTTAACCATTCTTTGTATCCTGTTCTGGTGCATTTTATAAAATACAGGATTGTTTGCAAGCGTATTATCCGGGTCATAGCCATAACCATGCGATTCAATATTAGCCTCATCAACCACATAAATGCCAAATTCATCACATAGTTCATACCACCTTGGGTCATTTGGATAGTGTGAAGTCCTTACTGCATTGATATTGAACTGTTTAAACAAGCTGATATCTTTAAGCATAGACGATTCAGAAATAACATGCCCATTTCGTTCATCATGTTCATGCCTGTTAACTCCTTTAATAAGAATGGCCTTACCATTTACCAAAAGTTGTCCATTTTTTATTTCAACAGTTCTGAATCCAATCTTAATTGAAGTTGCATCTATAGTTTTATTCTTTTCATTATTTAACAAAATCAATAACTTATATAGATAAGGTTTTTCTGCCGACCACGTCTTTACATTCTTCTGCTTTTTATTAAATTCAAAAATTACATTCTCATCAGATTTTTTCTCGATTGTTTTACTTTCAGCAGTTACCAACATATTATCAGAATCTAAAAGTTTGATTTCAACTTGGTAATTCTCACCAATGATTGCAGATGTATTAGCCACTTCTAATTTTAATTCTAAAATACCGTCGGAATAATTTAAATTATCAAGCTTAGCTTTTGCAAATATATCAGCTATATGCACTTTGGATGCTGCATAAATATAAACATCACGCTCGATGCCACTTAATCGCCAAAAGTCCTGATCTTCTAGATAACTACCAGAGCACCAGCGAAATACCTCCACTGAAATTTGGTTCACTCCCTTTTTAACGAAAGGGGTAATGTTAAATTCGGCTGGTGTTTTGCTGCCTTCGCTATAACCAACCTTTTCACCATTTATCCAAACATAAAAAGCAGAATTTACACCCGCAAAATGCAGAAAAACCTCTTTTTCTTTCCATTCTCCAGGCAAAATAAATGTCCTTTTGTAAGAGCCCACAGGATTATAATCTTGCGGTGCATTGGGGGCATTTTTCTTAAATGGATAGCCTGAGTTAACATAAATGGGAAAATCATAGTCCATAAACTGCCAATCTGAAGGAACATCAATATTTTTCCATTTGCTAATATCAAAATCATTTTTGTAAAAATCTAAAGGCCTTTCAGCAGGATTTGCACTCCAATTAAATTTCCAACTACCATTCAAAAGCATAAACAATGGTGAATTATTTCTGTCATTTGCTATGGCAAGATTTTCATCAGGATAATGATAAAAAGAAGCCCTCGGCTTTTCAGTATTAATAGAAATTACTTCCGGGTTGTCCCACTCTGGTTTTTGGCTCATTAGAGACATTGTAAAAAGCTGAAAAAATAATAAGAGACTAGTCAATTTTAAGGTCATAATTAATTTTTTATCAAAGTTAAAAAAGCTATTTCTACTTTTATAACTTTTTACAAGAAAAATCATTGAACGAATTATAACAACATACCCTGGCACTTAATTGCTGTTGATTGTTTAATCGTGGGGTACGGAGAATCTGACTGAATTCACGAAACATCAAATTACTATAAGATTGAAAACTTTTCTGTAAGTATTTTGGATAGCCTTGTTTGTTTTTGGTAATTTAACCAAGGAATTCTCCCACCAGAATGTTAAATTTCTATAAATTTTTAAAAAAGCGACCATTCAGTCGCTTTTTATTTTATCTTTGCGACCATATAGTCGCTTAAAAAATTAACATGCCATTACAAACTTTTTTAAATTTGAATAAAGATAGACAGAACGAAATTCGTCAAACTGCCTATAAAGAATTTGCATTAAATGATTTTAAAAATGCCTCTCTCTCAAATATTGTAAAAAATCTGAGATTGGCCAAAGGGAGCTTTTACAGATATTTTGAAAGTAAAATAGACCTTTATAATTATTTGCTGGAATATACTATGCAATTGCGAATGCAGACCTTAAACAAACTTGTAAACGAAGAAAAAAGTAATTTTTTCAGCATTCTTGTTGAGAATTTCCGGCATAAAGTAGCCTTTGATCTTCAGCATCCCCTAGAAAGCATATTTACCTATAGAGTTTTACTTGAAACTAATACACCGGAATTAAAGCAAATCATTAACAATTTCAAACAAGGCATCTATAAATACACCGAAATTCTTTTAGAAAACTTCGTGCATGCCGGACTCTTGAGACAAGACATTGATATTAAGTTATCAGCATTTTTGATCTTCCAGATTCAGGTGGGTTTATTTGATTATTTATCCACCTATAAAGGCATAGATTTTATGAAAAATATAAAAGAAGGTAAAACGATATACACCATTAAAGAAGAGGAAGTTATGGAAATTGTTTATAAAATGGTAGACATTATTAAGCATGGGATAAACCGCAAATAAAACAAACTAAATTAAATTTCAAATAAATAAACAAGATGATAACAGTTAAAGGATTAAATTATGTATACCCTAAAGCAAAATATCCAGCTGTAAACAATGTTGACTTTACAGTGCAGGAAGGGGAAATTTTTGGATTTTTAGGGCCCAGTGGAGCAGGTAAGAGTACTACCCAAAAAGTGCTCATTAAGCTACTTAGTGAGTATAAAGGTGCTATTAGCATACTCAACAAGGACCTTGATAAATGGGACAGCTCTTTTTACGAACATATTGGGGTGGGATTTGAATTACCTAACCACTATCTTAAGCTTACAGCGCTGGAAAACCTTAAATTTTTCGCTGCTTTTTATAAAAAACCGGTTACACAAATAAAATATCTACTCGAATATCTTGATTTAGAGCGAGATGCTAATTTGAAAGTGGAAAAATTTTCAAAAGGAATGAAAATGCGCCTGAATTTTATCAGGGCAGTGATGCACGATCCAGAAATTTTGTTTTTCGATGAACCAACTTCAGGCCTGGATCCGGTAAATGGAAGAAAAATTAAGGATCTTATCCTTGCTGAAAAGAAAAAAGGCAAAACAATTTTCCTGACCACCCATAACATGGCTGATGCTGATGAACTTTGCGACAGGGTGGCATTCATCGTAAACGGACGGATACACAGTACGGACACCCCTAATAATCTTAAACTTATTGGGGCTAAAAGATTACTTAAAGTAGAATATAATGGCGATGGAATAAATACAAGAGAATTTGATCTTGATAACCTTGCAAAAGATGCACAATTTATTGAATTGATAAAAACAAAAAATATCCGTTCCATGCATACTGAAGAAAACACGCTTGAACAAGTATTTATTAAAGTAACAGGAAAACAACTAAACAACTGATTATGAAGTCATTTTTCAATTTATTAAAACTGGATCTTAAGCTGCTTGTAAAATACAATCTCTTGACAGTCTCCTTATTTTTAGCGCTTGTTTACATTGTGATTTTTATACTTTTTGATGTTAAAGGGTATTATCCAATAATTAACGCCATTGTTTTCTCAGACCCTGCGATGCTTGGATTTATTTTTATTGGAGTGATGGTACTCTACGAAAAAGGACA
>JARGGF010000304.1 GCA_029210905.1 Bacteroidales bacterium
CGTAAGCGATCTCACCGAAGGTAATCCGCGTCACTTGTGCTGAGCCTGTCGAAGCATCCGTGTTCCAATTTGAATACATCGTAGATGTTCATGAACGGCGCAAGCCCTGTGCCACCGCTAAAGCTATAGGCGACACGCGGTCAACGAAGTTAATAATGAAGGTTAAACAGATCACACATTTGGTTAAATACAAAACTCAAAATATGACAGAAAGAACAACTCTAAAAGAAAAAATTGGCTATGGCTTTGGTGATGCAGCATCGTCCATGTTTTGGAAAATCTTCACCTTCTATCTTGCAATTTTTTATACCGATGTTTTTGGTATCTCTGCTGCTGCAGTCGGTACCATGTTTTTAGTTACACGAATCTGGGATACGGCAAACGACCCAATTATGGGAGTAATATGTGACCGTACAAATTCCAGATACGGTAAATTCAGGCCTTACCTTTTATGGATTGCCGTTCCATTTGGAATAATAGGGGTAATACTATTTACTACACCCGACTTTGGATTAACGGGCAAACTTGTTTATGCCTATATTACTTACACATTAATGATGATGGCTTATACCGCTATTAATGTTCCTTATGCAAGTTTGTTGGGTGTTATGTCAGGGAATTCCGATGATCGGACAGCACTGGCCTCCTATCGTATGGTTTTTGCATTTGGTGGCAGTTTACTGGTAGTAGCAATTTTTCAGCCACTACTCGATCTTTTTAAAATGAGTTTTGCTGTAACCACCTCTTATCAATTAACAATGGTAGTGGTTGGTGTTTTGGCAGTCATATTTTTCATGTTCACCTTTTTATGGACACGTGAGCGCATAAAGGTACCTGAAGACCAGGACAATAATCTTAAAGAAGACATAAAGAATTTGCTAAAAAATGCACCCTGGTTTATATTGTTGGGCGCAGGTGTTATGACCCTGATTTTCAACTCCGTTCGCGATGGTGTTTCGCTTTATTATTTTAAATATTTTATTTTAGATGATACGGCTGTGACATTCTCAAAAATGACCTTCGCTTATAGCACTGTATTCATTTTATTAGGCCAGGCATTTAATATGTTTGGTGTGATGATGGCAAAACCTGTGTCTGCAAAAATAGGTAAGCGAAAAACTTTTTTATTTGCGATGTTAATCTCAGCTGTATTAAGTAGCTTGTTCTACATCTGTAACAGGGAATTAGTTGTACTATTATTCACACTGCAGGCATTGATTAGCTTTTGTGCAGGTATCATTTTCCCTCTGCTTTGGTCAATGTATGCCGATACTGCTGATTACTCAGAGTTGAAAACCGGACGCCGTGCAACCGGCTTGGTATTTTCAGCTTCGAGCATGACACAAAAACTGGGGTGGACACTTGGTGGCTCAATAACTATGTGGTTATTAGCTTTTTATGGATTTAAGGCAAATATTGAGCAGGCACCTGAAACTATCAACGGGTTAAAAGTTATGATAAGTTTTATACCGGCTGTTGCAGCAATGTTATCTGCTGCTTTTATCTTTTTCTATCAACTAAGTGATAAAAAAGTAAAAGAAATAACAGAAGCTTTAGAAGCAAAAAGGGAGCATGTTACGCAATCATCAAATGCATAAGTGATAATGACCATATTGTCAATTAGAGAACAGCAGCAATTGGATTATATTAAAAATACATTTTGATGCTTTTTCGCTTTAACCCGAATAATTATCTTCCTTGAAGGCTTATTCCGTTATCGGTAAGCTCCAAAGGAGCGGGGTCATAAGCCTAGCCAATAGGGTCATGTTTTAATGTGACCCGGAAAATTTGAGCGCAAAGTGCGAAGTCATTTACATTTAAATTCAAGAGATATGTTTTGGATTATGACAAACACCATTTGCGTTTATGCCTGAATGCACCAAAAAAAAGAAGGGAATTTCCCTTCTTTTTTCATAATACTATTTTAAAGTCCTCATAAAGTTAACAAGTAACCACCTGTCGCCTTCTGGAATTTTTTTCTCGAAGTTAGGCATTTCGTCTTTACCAATAATAGCTTTGTAGTAAAGTTCACCATCAGTCTGACCTTGCACTGCTTTTGATGTAAAATCTCTCATTTCAGTATCTAATTCAGCAGCTTTTTTACCATCGCCATAACCTTCTTTTCCGTGGCAGGATTTGCAATGTTGAGCCCATAGTGCTTTACCAACGCCACCAACATCACCTTTACCTGCTTTAGGATTCTTCATTGTTTTGTACTTTGCAGGTGCATTCCATGCCTGTGCACTGGCATCAGTTGATGGAAATAAAAACAATGCACAACCCACAAATAGTGCAATAACAAAAAAATTACGTTTTTTAGAATTCTTCATATCATTCCTTTTTTTAGTTAATAAACATGTATATAAAACGTGTAATGAAAATTATTAGTATAATATCTGTATAGATATATTTTTAAATACTTCAATTATCCCAATATTTATTGATTACATGTAAAATTAATAATAATTCGCATAATGAGATATTATTATCCTCATTATTTCATTTGTTCTGCTCCAATTTTTTTAATCCTGAATATTTTGTAAATCACATAGCCAAAGTGAGACCAAACTCCAGTCATTAGGATTACCAAAGTTACCACCATCCAGAAAGGTGCATTATGAGTCCATAATTTTCCTTTAGCGTTTGTGCTTTCTAAGTGCTGAGGCAGCTTAGGTTTACCCCAGGGGATTTTTTCAATTTTCACTACATTGCCATAGATTTCGCTATCTTTTATCTTAGCAATTATTTGTAGATCACCTAAGGAGTCTCCAGGCAAATTACTGGGAAATTGAATTTCGCACACCCCTTCTTCCAGTGGAGCTTTATTAATTAACATATCTCCAAAAAGTGTGGGTACCGAAATATTAACTACCTCTTCATTTAATGGCACCTCCTCCCCTTCTTCATCCACTTCAAAGGCTTTTACCGAGATGGTTTTTCCATCACTTTTCTGGTTGAATACCAATTCAATGGTGGCGTCTTTAACACTAATATCTTTGCTTGCTCGTTTTAATGTATCAGTCCCTTTAAATTTTGCAGCATAAAAATAAATGCCAGCGGTATCAGCCTCATGACCTTCGGGAATAACAACAGTGGCTTCACCTTTGGCATTTACTTCAACAGTTTGGATCAATTCATCGAGATCGACTCCTGAATAGAAGCTAAGCGACTGATTTTGAACCTGTACAAATTTCTTGTCCTCTTTATAGCTGAGACTTGCGCTAAGACTTTTTGTACCATCCATGTTATTTGTATAGGATAGTTTTAAATACGTTCTGCTTAACTCCTCCTGAGCTTTTAAGTTTATGCCGAATGCTAAAATGATAAAACTCAAAAAAGCCAAACGGAAATTAGTTAGCATTAATGATTTTATATTTATTTCCATTTTGTTCTGATTAATGTGCATTAAAATTTTCGTTTTAATTTAAAATGTTCAGAGTTGTTTTTTTTAGTAATGAAGAAAAATAAGATCTTACAAAAACAACTCATGACTATGACTATGCTTTTAGTTGATCTGTCTGAAGATCAACATTCTCAATTGTTTTTTCTTCTTCGTCAAAATCTCTGATTGGGATAATTGGGAAAAACTTTGTTGCAAGTGTGAACAACAGGCAAAACATTGCTGGTCCGGCGATTGTGAGTGCCCACTCAACCCATGTCATAGAATACCTGATATATTCAGGTCTTAAATCATCAATTGGGAGTAGTGGTGTTTCCAGGGTAGGAATTACTATAAGGTATCTTTTTACCCACAAAGCCAACACAACAATAACCGCTGAAAATACAATGCTATTAATAGTAGAGGCTCCTGTCTTTTTTTCAATTATGGTAACGCCTGTAGGAGCCAGCGTAATTCTCATAGTTCGTAACCAGGGAATTCCAATTATTAAAATTGGCAACAAAATTCCAACAAAATTGGCAAAAATAAACTGCAAATAATACTGATCTAAATCAAAAAGCTTGATTAATAATTCAGAATCCCATTTTTCAAAACTATACCAAATGGTGAAATATTCATTAAATGTAAAGTATCCATACAAAGCAGCAAGAATCAGCAGTAAAGTGCCCAATCTTTCAAAGTGTTTTTTAGTAATGTATTCATCCAGTTTGTATAATTTCAGATAAATAAACATGATAATAATAACCAATGCAGTGCCTGAATATAGCGAGGCAAAAACAAAGTAAGGCCCAAATATGGTACTGTTCCATCCCGGTCTGAGTGTCATACCAAAAATCCACGATAAAATGGTACTTAAGAGAACCGAGATTGGAATTATTATGGCAGCCATAATATCGAGTGCAAGATTAATGTCTTTATGCTGCCTTGGCTCATCATTATAATTTACTGATAAGATTTTGTAGATTTTATTGCGCCATTTGCCTTTTATCATTCCTGAATCCCTCAATATGGCAAAGTCACGGATAACTGCAAGGTAAAGGAAAATGACGCTTGCAGTTATAAAAGTTAAAACAGCCAGAACATCCCATGTAATTGGTGACTGAATTCTTCCATGAGTAAACAAATGAGTCAGACGATCGAGTCTGCCTATACACAATAATATATATATAGGTCCGATAAGTACTGATATTAGAGTACTTAGTTCTATAATCCGCATTATGGAACTCCGCCATTTTACACGCAATAGCCTCAAAGTACCTGCAAGAATAGCACCTGCATAGCCCAAACCCATGAAAAATATAAAATTAGCAATGTATACCCCCCAAACGACATTATCACGCATTCCAGTTACTATATGTCCATGAATTTCAGTATAAACAAATGCATATATTCCGAAACCAATAAGAATTATAAGAAAAGCAATCCATGCTTTTTCCCATTTGCTGGTACCCTCAATCCGGTCAGCAAACATTTTTATCATTTTTTGTTTTCTATCGTCTACTTTCATCCTAGTATTTTTTTAAATTATTATTAAAACGGTCAGTTAAGATTCCGCTTCGAATTAAACCAATCATCAGAATGTATGATCAGCCCTGATCTAATTGTTTCTTGAAATGTGCTTTCATCTCAGGAGATAAATTTTCAAGACCATTTTCGACCGGATAAGTTCTGTCTTTTGCTGACAAATAGTAGACGTTTGGCTTAGTTCCTAATTCTTCGGCATACCGGTAACCATCCCGTTGTTTTATCAATTCACTGAATCTTAGTATTTCAGTACCGTTTGAAACCGCATCTTCGTTAATATCGCCAAAATAAATAGTACCCATCGGGCAAGCTGTTACGCAGTGAGGAAGCTCTCCCTGGCGAACCATATCCGGACAAAAATAACATTTACCAACAGTGCCAATTTTTCGGGGTGTACTAGTTTCAGGGGAATAGTTCTCATTGTCAGGATCAATATCAGCTTGTGAAATGGGAGATTCCCAGTTGAAAGTCCTTGTAGAATAAGGGCAACCTGTCATACAAAATTTACATCCAATACAACGTTCATTGTCAATCAAAACTATTCCATCGGTTCTTTTAAATGTGGCACCTACCGGGCATACGCTAACACAAATCGGATTATCACAATGGAAGCATGGCTTTGGAAACCAATGGTAAGCAAAATGTTCAGCTTCTCGCAAAAGATATACTTTAATCCATTCCTGTCCCGGGGAGAGATTGTGTGCTTTTTGGCATGAAGTGACACATTTACGCTCATTGTTGCACTTAGCAAGGTCAATAACCATAACAAATTTACGTCCAGGGATTCCCTCCCTGGCTTCAGCACTATTAACAGGTTTACAATGATGCAAATGTGCAGTATCAACTTCCACCAGTTTTCCATCCGGAGTCAATACTTTAACTGTATCACCGGATTCTGCGGTTTCGCCAGTTTTATTTGAACAGGAAGACAATAAGCCCCCTAATGATGCACTACCAATACCAACTACAGCACCTATCCTAAGAAAATCTCTTCTGCTGCTTTTCTTTTTGTTTGATTCTTCTTTCATAATACCTCTCTTAGTTTGTTTTAATAATTCATTAATAATCGAACCAATTGATATTTATTCAGACTGATTCGCCAAACTTACTGACAAGCATTACGCTAATTAGAATTTTTTATTGAAAAATTAATTTTCAATAAGTGAAGGTGTTACATTGGTTTTTGCAGTTGAACAATAA
>JARGGF010000305.1 GCA_029210905.1 Bacteroidales bacterium
TAATTCCTTTTTCTTGTCCGACTGTCCGAACGCAAAATTTGAAATGAAAATGGTCACCAAGAAGAGTAGTCTAATTTTTGTCATATGGTATTTTTTTAAATTCTGACTAACGTCAAATTTTGTTGTTGATTATCAATTGTTTATAATTTTGTCAAATCTATCATTTTTATGCTCAATTTATCACATCTCTTTTGACGTTAGCGTGAGAAATTAATCGGCTCGCCTGATGTGGGGAATGCAGCACAACGGACAGCGCTATAAATAGTTGCCGTTTGCGGATTACTGCGCTTTCTGGCTGCTCCACAGCCAATGCGTGCCACAGCCCTTGATGTACCAAATAAAACGGCAATTATTTTATAGCGGCGTGTTATGGGTTGTTACTCTATTACTATTTTTTAAAAGCAATTAGTATTTCTTTTGTTCTCTAATACATTCAACATACCATTTTGAAATAATCGAGTTATATAAATCTGCCTTAAAATCATATGGTATTTTCTTAATTTCTAGATCATTAAGCAAAACTTTCGTTATAAGAGCATAAGCCATCCAATCATTTTTTTCTAAATAATGAAGTTTTATTTTCAGGGGCAAATAGGGTCTTAGTTTATCCTTGATTTTCTGTTTTTTTATGTCTAAGGGGCTTACTTGTATTTCTTTGTCAAAAGCAATTGAATTAGGGCTGAAATAAAAATCTTTTACAGTTTCTTTATATAATGTTTTATACAATTTATACTTGAAAGGGACAGATTTAAAGAATTCAACTAACTCACTATCCCAATATGGCAGGCGGTATTCATAGCCAAAGAAGTCAAACACACTTGCAGAATTTACAACAAATTTTGCCTGTCGTTCGTAATAAACCCAACTTTCAAAAATGTTATAAGCCGGAGTATTTTCTGGCACTCGGTCAATAAAATCTTTTATCAAACCTAAAAACTGTTTTCTATATTTTTTATGCTTATTTTGAATATATGTTTTTTTGTAAATCAGCTTAATAAGCTCCTCTTTATCAATTTGTTCCGTCACTGACTCTCTCAAATGGCTCCCTGCTATTGAATCGCCCGAATGTCCAGGGATAAATACAGCATCTTTTTCGATCAGCTTATTATCGTGCAGGTATTTCGCAGCAAAATAATCCTGCATATAAAACATTGAACTTCCTTTGCCTGCAAAATGGATATATTTATTAAATACTTCGTCATTTATAAAACCATTCATTAGGTCGGTGTTGTATTCGATAAAGACCCAAGGAAAGCCAAGCATTTTAGCCGTTTTTTTGGAATTTTCCAGTTCATAATTACCCTTTCGCCCATATGTAAAAGTATAAACATTATTGTATCCAAATTTTTTAAGCATAGTTGCAATAAGTCGAGAATCATATCCCCCGCTTAACGGAACAACAGCTTGTCGGCCATCCAGAGAATTTACCAAACGTTCAAAAGCTATATTTAGCTTGTTGCTGAGTTTTTGTTGGAGTTGTTCAAAATTTGAAGTATCAATTCTTTCCACCCAAAAATCTGAATAAAAAGAACTTTCTACCTCATTGTTCGAGTAAACAATTATTTCGCCTGCCTGAACTTGGTAAACATCCCTGAATAAAGTCCTTTTTCCAGTTACATAAGCAGCCGACTCTATCTCAAATGCTGCCAATGGATCAATTTCTTTTGTATCATTAAACACTGATACAGGATCATCTGTGATAATAAATTCAGTTTTCTCAATACTGTAAAAAATGGGGAAAGTCCTTATATTATCAACAGCAAATAGAATGATGTTATTCCTTTTAATGACCACCGAGAAGCAACCATTTGCCTTGTCCAGCCAGGTTATCATACTTTCTTTTGTTTGAATATTTTCAAGCTCTGAAAATATTTGTTCTTCAGGTTTTAACTTATTTCCATAAAACAAATAACCTTTAAACCAGATGTCAACCCTGTTTTTCCATTTAAAACCGTTATTGTTTACTAATTTGAGCATATCTAATACTTAATATAACTTATAACTACCTACATAACCTGTAGTTTATTCCAAGCCCCAAATTTACAAAACTATATGGTAAACTTTTATCAGTATTAGTGAACTTATATATTATTGTTCCGGCCAATTTTATACTAAATTTCAATTTATCCCCACCCATCCTTATAAATCCAACAGGTTCTAATAATAAACTTTCGTCGTGGTACGTTTTATATGGGCCAGTTTCTGAAATCCAGTCATAATAATTATTGTCCTTCAAATTCGAATGTAGATAACCTGTCTTGATTCCAAATCCAATTTCAAACTTAGATAATTCGTTGGCAATCTTCCCATAATTTAATTGTCCAAAATAAAGTTGATAATCACCAAGCAAACGCCCCTCATTTGAATCCTTGTATGCATTCCCAAACCCATATCCAAATCCTCCATATAATTCTAATACCCTGCCGTTTCCTTTGTTTTTATAAAGACCGGTTGCTGCTTGAAAAAAGTATTTATCATCTGCACCTATACTTCCAAATCCCTGAATGGCTATCTTATCTGTCAATCCATAAGAAATGGTTGCATTGGCCGATGGAACTAATGAAATTCCTGCATCTACACGTAAATCATTTTTCTCACTAATCAAAGGGATGTCAGTTGTCTGTGGATGATAAACAATGCAACTGGTCATTATCAAGGTTAATGTAAATCCCAAAATTTGTATTTTATTTTTCATTTTTTCAATGATTTTCGTTACTTTAAAATATATTCTTTGATATAATATCCAAATAGATTAAAGAATCAATCTATCTGGATAATAACCTCATTTTGAAAGAGAATAATCTCATTTAGCTATGAGAAACTTTTTTGTAACAACTGTACCTTTTAAGTAAACATTCAAAAAGTATGTTCCTTTAACTAAATTGCTTAAATTTATTTCAACCTCATTATTCTTAATATTATCCTTACAATATACCTGCTTTCCGTCAACATCAATAATACTAATATTATAAAGCTCTATATAATTTGATAATTTTACTTTAAACGTTCCATTATTTGGATTTGGAAATAAAATTAAATTTTCTTCATTAAACTCTTTATTAATATCCATATCCTCGTCAGAATTTTCTTGTAATGAAGATTTTAAATTACCTGATTTTAAGTTACTGCCAAGCACCTTATAACTATGGTTAAGCTTCTCGCCACAATTATTCCGAAAAGTGATATCACAAGTAAAGTATTGAAAGGCAGAACCTGTACCATCCCAAACAACCACAGGGTTTCCAGTAATTGAACCAGCATCACAGTATACCAGTTGTCCAATTGAATTATATATTCTTGATTCAAAGGTGTTCGCGTTAAATACTTTAATCTTTAATTCCCCATTTGCATCTACAGGATTTGTCCATGCCTGCACTGAAATATTACACCCGGAAGTATTTATTGGGACTATTTTTGCATTAAATTCACTATATTCAAAAGCATAAAATCCATCTTTTAAGACAATCTCGTTGCCTGCTACCAGAGTGAAACTACCACCAGGAGTTATAATTAAAGTACTATTAGTACCTGGTAGATTAATATTTCTTTTCGCAATTTCATACTTGTCCCCATACAATACACCATCTATCCAGTCGTAAGGGACATCAGTAATATCAGTCGGAAAATCATTAACCGAAGGCGATATCCCAATTATTGCCATCTGATTTTTATTTAAATCATGATCTCCTGGCGTTATATCATCTAAATATTGATATGAAGTGTTATAAGAATTCCCAGGATACCCCCATCCAAAATTAAAATGAAAATAATTATGATCAATAATATCATAGCCATCCAGTACAAAAAAATGCTTTTCTGTACTCAAATCACTTTTATCACCTCTATAAAACACAGGTCTTTCTGCATCAATTTCCGCCCTTATTAGTTTTAACCATGCATTGCCAGGCCAATCGTTTTTCACCCTTTTATCAACAGCTTTATACTTAAAATTATTTACAAAAGCATCAACAGTATTATTGACTGTTGTCCACGATCCAAGGCACATATAATTCATTTTTGTAGCTTCGGCACAATCACTTAAAAAATGGGCTATTTCTTCTGCTTTATTAGTTGGTGTCGTGTTCAAAAGTTCAGTAGGCATCAAACTCCAATCATAAGGCCTGTAATTTGAATATGGTGGCCATTGCCAATACCACATAATTTGTCCCATTGCTACTGCTGCACAACCTAATGGCGGCCTATTACAATCACATTGGAAAAGATTAATATTGTCAGGACAATATTTATTATAAGCAGGTGAACAACCACCACTATTATTTATATCCTGTGACCATTTTACATGTCCTCTTCCCGGAACATTTAGTAAAATTCTACCAGGAGTATAGCTTTTTAATGTATTTATATCATTTCCAGTTAGTAGGTCAGTCCACTTATTGGATAATTCGGCATTTGTTTTTTTAAAGTTTGATGTTGATTTTATAGATAATTTAACATTATTAATCCAATCATCAAAAGCCCCTTGTTTAAAATCATTTACCTTATAATTACCGGAATAATTAAAACCCACAACTGGAACAACTGATTTATTGGCAGAAACTAAAACCCAACCACCTCCTGAGAAATTTATAGCATATATCACGTTTTGCCCGTCAACTGTTTCTTGTTCAACATTTTTTATTATATTTTCAGAGGCACTGCGCCTCATGTTCATAAAATTAACAGCTACTTTTTTTGCTTCATCGACTGAAACAGATTGAGAATAGACAGGGCAAACAAATAGTATTATTAATGCAATTAATAATGTATTTTTCATAGCTCTTAGTTTTTCTTTAATTCCTTAACTTCTTTCTCTAACAGCTTAATCTTTTTATCCTGTTCAATCAGGTAAAGTGTAAGTTCTTCCACTTTTTGTAACAAAAGGGCATTCATTTCACCTACATTTATTCCATTTTCTACAACTTCCTTTTCGGAAGGAACACCAGGCAAATGCCTATGCATACTAATATATTTTTCCAAATCTTCCAACGTGATTAAACTGTAATCTTTATTAAAAACAAAATCACTCCAAACATTGGCTTTCACCCGAACCTCTTTTGAATACAATTTTCCATCTATCCTTACTGTAGCATCATTATTAATTGACATAATGCAACGTTTAAGATCAGTAAATTTAATATAACTATTACCATCATCATCATCATTAGGCATGCTAAAAATAAGCCCATGATGATCATTCTTTCCTCCGTTTAATGTTCTATAAACCACATCACCTCGTTTAGAGAAAACATCGCATTCACCTGCATTAGTTGCAATGCCGATATCTAATTTAGAGATGGAATTTTCAAGTATGAAATTTGGTAAATAACTCTTATAAATATGTAAATTTGATTGAGGGCTTGTTGTTCCAATGCCAACATTTCCGCTACTGTTCCATATCCCATAAGGCAAATTAACTGCTCCACCATTATTATAAGGTACTGTAACTTGGTTTGTACCTGATAAAGGTTGATCGCTTACAGTCCAACCTGTAAACCAAGCAGAAGTTTCACTCATTCCCTGAGCAATTGCTCTAATATTAAATCTGTTATAGTATTGTCTATCATCAATAAATATAACCACCTTTCCTCCTTCATTTGCTAGTTTTATTGTTGGAGAATATGCTCCAAATGATGATACAGTCTAATTATAAAATTCCCCTCCATAAATATAGTAGGCTAAAGTTAATCCAATTGTTAATCTTTGCCCAAAATTATACCCCTCAAAAATAATAGTTGGCATTTGAGTTCCACTTGTATAAGGAATATTGGTCTTAATTTTAATCCCATATGAAGGTGTCCCATTATAATTATAGGTGATGGGATTATAAACCTGAGCTTTTAAACTAAAGCCGAAACTGAACAAAACAATTAACAACGAAATTCCAATTTTTTTCATTTTTAAGAATTTAAAGGTTTAAAAAATAATATTAAGATAAAATGTTTAAACAAATTATTAATTCAGAGAAGGGTTCTTCATTCTAATAACCCATAACGGTCAAGTATAAGCGTAGTGCGGGATTAGAGGCACTTCACTTTCGGTTTAGCATTATGTTTATTAATATTCAATTCGTTTAATTTTAGCACTTTAGCCCGCATTACGCTTATACATTGTTAGCAACAGGCT
>JARGGF010000306.1 GCA_029210905.1 Bacteroidales bacterium
ACACGGATGCTTCGACAGGCTCAGCACAAGTGACGCGGATTTAAAGGATTTTTACGGATTTTATAAAAATTTTGTTTTCAAACAAAACTTTTCGTATTACCATGATATTCACAGATACGAACAAGTTCATGAATTAATCAGGTTAAAAGCGGATAATCGTTTTTATATTTTATTGGCACTTTTCCATCCTAATAACAAGGGATTTTGTTGAGAATATGTTAGCAGCATGGTTTTCCAAAGCTGTGCCACGAATCGCAGCTTTGGAAAGCTGCGCTACACAACTGCCCTCATACATTAAAAGCGATTTCCCTATTTTACAATCGGCTAATTTTAATTTGGTCTAGTTAATGACTTGATCAATAAGATAAAATTCAATAGATTTACATCATTGGTTGAAAATTTACCTAAAATCTAATTCTTACAACTAAAAACTAATTAAAATGAAAAAGGCTCTTAAAATTATTGGTATTGCAATTCTGATAATTATTGCTGTGCCACTTATTACCGCGTTGTTTGTTAAAAAAGAATATTCAGTAGTGCAGGAAGTAACAATAAATCAACCTAAGCAAATAGTTTTTGATTATGCAAAATTGCTAAAGAATCAGGATGAATACAGCGTTTGGATGAAAATGGATCCAAATGTGGAAAAAACTTATAAAGGTACAGATGGTATGGCGGGTTTTGTATCAGCCTGGTCGAGCAAAAATGAAGAAGTTGGTAAAGGAGAACAGGAAATTTTAGCCATAAAAGATGGTGAAAAAATCAATTACGAACTTAGATTTCTGGAACCATTTGAATCAAAATCAGAAGCTTATATGGCCTTTGAAGATCTTGATTCAGCAAAGGTAAAGGTACAATGGGGCTTTAAAGGTAAAATGGACTATCCTATGAACCTGATGTTATTGTTTATGGACATGGAAGGAATGATAGGGAAAGATTTACAAGGTGGACTAAACAATTTAAAGGATATTCTTGAAAATTAAACCCGGGTTATTTAATTATCCCCCTACAAACAAACCCCAATCGCCAGTTTAGACGATTGGGGTTCATTAGAAAGAAGCCTAAGTTCTTAAAATAATATTATTCGCAGAAAATAATTGCTACACTACTTTTCATTTATCTTCTGACCCTCAATGATGGTTGCTCCTGCTTCTTTTAATAATTTTTCAAGGTTTGGAATTGTTTCATTAATAATTTTATCATAACTGGTTTTTAGCAGTGCAAATTCCGTTTTTGCTATTTCAAGACTTCTCTTATGGGTTGGAGTTGGCCCGTAAGTAGAATTAGAAGTTCCCATACTTGCAACAAATAATCGCTGACTAATTGTTGGCTTGTCTTTTTCGCCAATTTCATTTTTAGCAGAACTGCCTTCTAATGATTTTTCAATAGACAATAATTCATTTCTTAGTTTGTGTAATTGACTAACCAGATTAGGACTGCTTTTGCCCGATCTTTCAAGTGCAGTATACATCGCCTTAACCTTTTTCATACTATTTGATAATGAAAGATTAAAGGCTGAAATTTCAGCTTGCACACCTGATAATTCATCCCAAAATGCTACAACTTCTTCATATCCTTTACCAGCCAATGCACCTTTTCTCAATGGAACTACCTCAAATTCAACAGTATCTGAGATAATTGCCATTTTCCCATCCAGTTCCTTACTTAAATAGGCCTTATAATTTCCCGGTGCTACTAAAGGTCCGTTGTTATTGCGTCTACGTTCTCTTTCTGTTTGGTTAATCCTTATAGGTTGTTTTGAAGCACCAGTAAGATCCCAGGCAACCCTATGAACTCCTTTTTGTGTTAATGCTTTTATTTGTCTAACCAGCTTTTGTTTTGCGTCAACTACATTTATCCAAACTACAGGTTCCAGTTGATTGATTTCAGCATCAAGAGTTTCCCATCCAGGGAAATCAATGTTCTGATTTTCTTTTAACAAGGGTTTTTCTTTCTCTTTTCTTATATCTGCTAACTTTTTGACATCATCGCGCAAATAATAGGTAAATTCTGCACCAAAGGGTGGATTTTTAGCCATAAAAAGACCTTCGCCCATGGATCCTTTTTCTTCGCCACCAAGTGGTGTACGTTGAATATACCACCACGCTTTTCGTGGAGAAAATAGTGCGGCTTCCTTCTTGAGTATGTTTTCATTAATATTTCGTATTGCACTAAAGTCGTCAAGAATATAAATTCCACGCCCAAAGCTGGCTGCCACCAAATCATTTTCCCGTTTTTGAATGGCCAAATCCCGAAATGAAATGGTAGGTGTTCCACCAAATTTAATCCATTTTGTGCCACCATCTACGCTAAAATAAATTCCAAATTCGGTTCCGATAAACAGTAGGTTTGGATTTACATAATCCTGAACCAACCTCCAGATTATTAAAGTTTTTGGTAAATCAGACTGAATTGCCTTCCAGCTTTTGCCCATATTTGAACTTTTGTACAGATAAGGTTGAAAATCACCGTACTTATGATTGTCCAATGCTACATAAACGGTATTGGCATCGAATAAATCAGCCTTTATATCGTTAACGAAAGCAGTTGCAGGCACTCCAGGTAAGCTACTCACAGGGGTTCTTCTCCAGTTTTTTCCACCATCTTCAGTTACCTGAATTGCGCCATCATCGGTACCGGCATATATAAGTCCCTCTTTTTTAGGTGATTCTGCCAATGAAGTAATCGTATTATAAGTTGACATGGCAAAAAAGTCCCAGGCAGCATCCCAGCTTTGTTTTTTACCCATAACAGGCATTGAAATACGTTCCTGGTAACTGGTTAAATCACCTGAAATTGGTTTCCATTCATCACCCCTGTTATCTGATCGCCAAACTCTTTGCGAAGCAAAATACAATCTGGTTGGCGAATGCGGGCTTACAAGGATGGGAGAATCCCAGTTAAATCTCTCGTAGTTCTCATTTGCCTCTGATTGGGGCTGAATATATACAATTTCACCAGTTGTTCGGTCAATACGCACAAGATTACCTTCCTGCCATTCGGCATACATAATATCAGGATTACCAGATTCAGTAGCTGGTTGATGCCCATCTGCAAACAATACTATTTCCCAATCGTAATTCGCTATTCCATGGACATTATCTGTTCGTGAGGGCCCGCCTTGTGTACTATTATCCTGTGTGCCACCATACACCTTGTAAAATGGCTTAGAATCATCTAAAGCAATTTTATAAAACTGTGTAACAGGCAGGTTATTAATAAACCTCCAGTTTTGCTCCAAATCGAAACTTTCATATAATCCTCCATCAGTTCCAACAAGGAGATAATTGGGATCATTTTTTCTAAATGCCAATGCATGATTATCGGAATGTTTAAATTCTTCTTTCATTCGCCGGAAAGTTTTGCCTCCATCATCTGAGACCTGAAATCGAACATCTGCAAGATATACCCTGTCAAATTGATGAGGGCTTGCATATAGTTCCTGGTAATAATGCGGGCCTGTACCTCCGGATACTGTTTCGGATTGTTTCACCCAGCTTTCGCCACGATTGGTGGATTTATAAAAAGCACCTTTTCGTCTGTCAAGTTCTATAGCCGCATAGATTACTTCATTTTGCTGTGGTGAAATAGCCAAACCAATTTTTCCCATTGAACTTTTTGGTAGTCCATTGCTAAGTTTTTTCCAGGTGTCACCACCATCATCTGAGCGGTAAATAGCTGTTTCCGGACCACCCCCCATATAAGCGGCAACAGTTCTGTGGCGCTGCCAGGTAGCAGCATACAATACTTTTGGATCAGATGGGTCTATTGCAATATCGGTAACTCCTGTCCAATCTTTATCACCTAAAGTGTGTTTCCATGTTTTCCCTCCATCAATTGACTTAAAAAATCCACGTTCCCCTCCCTTAGACCAAAGAGGCCCCTGCGAAGCGACCCAGATTATATTATGATTTTCGGGATGAATAATAATTTTAGAAATATGTTCTGATTTTTTAAGTCCCATATTTTCCCAGGTATTCCCATCATCCAAACTCCGATAGATACCATCGCCAAAACCAACGTGCCTTCCCCCTACATTTTCACCAGTTCCTACCCAAATAGTATGTGAATTGTTAGGGTCAATGGTTATACATCCAATAGAATATACACTCTGTTTATCAAAAAGAGGTTTCCAGCTTATTCCGGAATTCTCAGTTTTCCAAACACCACCAGAACCAACAGCTATATACCAAATATTTGGATTATCAGGGTGAATAGCAATATCCGCAATGCGTCCTGACATGAAAGCCGGACCAATGCTTCTGAATTTTAGATCACTAAAGGTTTTTTCGGAAAGTAGTGTGTCTATTTTAATGTTTTCTTTCTTTTGTGCTCTGGCATCATTTAATAGAACAATGAAAATAATCAGCACAATTATGTGTATAAATTTTTTCATAGAATCTGTATTTGAGGTTAGAAACCAAAGATAATAATATTTATGTTATTTGTGAGAATGCTACCATGTTTAAAACATGCTCTAAGTTTCTGAAATGTCAACACTGAAATAACTATTATTGTTATATTTGCCGCAATAAAGCAGTCAAAAGAGTAAGACTAAACCAAGGGATAAATCAGGAAAATGAAAACAGAAATCTATTTAGTCCGTCATGGACAAACCGAGTGGAATTTAGAAGGAAGGTACCAGGGAAGTGGCGATTCACCTCTGACGGAATTAGGCATTAAGCAAACACCTTGAAAATATACATTTTGATGCCATTTTTTGCAGCCCTGCAGGACGAGCTCAAAACACAGCAAAAATTCTTAAAGCTAATAGGAATATAGATTTAATTATTATCAATGACTTTCAGGAAATTCAACTTGCAAGTTGGGAAGGACGCTATTATGAAGATACCAAAGCAGAAAGCCCACAATTGTTTCACGGTTTCTGGAAATCTCCTGATTTATTTACTTCTGATGAAGGAGAATCATTCACCGATGTGGGCAATCGCACCTATCCTGCCCTGCTTAAAATTGTAAATGAATATTCCGGCAAACGAATATTGGTTGTGAGCCACGCCGTTGCCATATTGAGTATTTTAAATAAAATAGAAAATCGTCCACTCAACAAATTCTGGGACAAAAAGTTATATCAAACGAGCTTAAGTGTGATTGAGTTTGAAAATAACAACTTTATTATTAAAAAGTATGGAGACACAGAACATTTAAAAGGAATACTAAGTACGGAAATTTAAATGCCAGATTAATCATGATCAAAATAACGATTTAAGAAATCAATTAAAATTGCAGATTTAGTAAAGTGCTAGCAGCAAAACTTTAATTGTTAGTGTCTGTTTTTTAATTGCACATAGTAATTGTTCTTAGTTCGATGGCAAATATTTCTGCACTAATCAAAGTTACAGGAATTCCAACGTTAATTTGATAATCTCCAAAGCTTATTTTATAATAGATGATAGCTATATGATAAAATGTGATGGCCAATTTATAAAATATGATGAGAAATATATAAATGATGACGGCTGTTTGATAAAAGATACTTATTAATTGATAAAATATGATGGCTATTTTATATAAGGCGATGGCTATTATACAAAAGGTGGTGACTGTTTTATATTTGATTGTGGCTGTTTTAGGCTAGAAGGGGGCTGTTTGTTGAGCGGTGTCTAAAAAGTAAAAGACTCGCCATTCTGAATTCATTTCAGAATCTTAAATCACTTATTATTGCAATTTATGAACTCTTGAACCTTTAGCTCGGCGAAGCCAAACAAGTTCAGGATGACTGTAAAGGACTTTTTAGACAACCACAATACATGCAGCACAATTAATAATTGTCAAAGGAAGATCATACTCAAAAGTAGAATAAATTAAATGCAAAATTTGTTTTAAGATTTATTAACATGCTGGCTTTAATGGTTTTAAGCTAGATTTTCGTAACTTTACAAAAAACGTTTATTAAGTATTAGAAACAACTATAGAACTAAATATCCTAAAATTTATAGCCATGAAAGGAATAATTCTCATACTATTACTGTTCGCAACAACGGTAACTTGGGCACAGGAACTGGAGGAAACTACCATGAAAGGTAAAAAAGTAAAGATTGAAAAAGTCTATAAAAAATATGTAAAAGGTGAAAAATTATATGCAGCTGA
>JARGGF010000307.1 GCA_029210905.1 Bacteroidales bacterium
GTCAGATTACCACTAAAACTTACAATACCATCCTGCTCAAATCCTTCCGGATACATTGATTCAAAATCCTTTGCAGGGTCATTTATCTGAGCATTGTCTAAATCAATTCTCAGACCACCTATTAGGGAGAGTCTCTCCGATAAATTGTTTTTAGATTCAATGAAATAACCGAAATTGGATAAATTAGAGTTTTGCCATATTAAATCAGTAAATTCCATGGGAGTATCGAACGACATCCCGCTGCAAGCATTATAAAACACCTTTCTCTGCCGATCACCATCTTTCCAGACATAAGTATAATCAATCCCAGTATATAAAATATTATTTTCAGCGATTGAAATACCTGCTTCAATTTTGCCTCCATAAGTTTTTGAAAAAACATTTGCAACAGCATTTGACATTGCATAATTAGGTCGGTTAATATTGCTCATAATATGGTCAACATCAGAATAATACGCTTTAATGTTGAATTCAAAAATTAAATCATTCAAATTTCTGATAGTGTAATCAAAAGAAAGCATCCTGCTGTCATCTTTTTCAGTATCCATTGGCAAACCTGCATGCATAATATCTCGGCCAAAAGATTGTCTCCAACTAACAAGTACGCGCTGATTGCTTGTTGGGTTGACGCCAATTTTAATTGCATAATCATAGCTCTTAAAAGAGGACGGAATCTCCAAATCCCAACCACTTTTATAATTCCCAAAATCTTTTAAGCCTCCACTTATGTCAAAGTCAAAATATTTATTTCCTGTATTTAAATTTAATCCCAGCGTCTTTCCTCCGCCATTGGTCTGATATCCAGCTGAAGTTAATCCATGAAATTCTAATTTGTCTGTATACGTTTTTTTTCTTGTCACCAAATTAATTATTCCGCCAAAACTTTGACCATATCTTACGCTATAGGGACCTTTGATTATTTCAATCTTGCTTATTTCTTCAGGATTTACATGAGTGGTTATGGGATCCATTCTATTTGGACAAGCTGGGACAATTTTCATAGAACCATCAAACATCATGTTTATCTGTTCATATTTAAACGATCGAAAGACAGGTTCCATAGCATACCCTCCTCTTTTAATTACTCCAAAACCGGTCATTGATTTAAATATATCGCCAATATCACGAGGCGCAATCAGTTTAATTTGTTCATCAAAAATTTTTGATTCAGGAAGGTCTATTATTTTAGTGTTTGACACTAATATCTCCTCAATTTGTATTTCTGATTGAGCTCTTATAGTCTGACCAGAAATAGCCATAACAATGGCAATAAAGGATAAAACTAATTTTATCTTCATATTAAAGATTTTTATTGTTAATAATTAAATCAGTAATTATGTAACTGATTATCAATTTAATAATACTATTAGTGAATATGAAAATATAATTTTGGTGGGTGAAAAATGGCTTTTGAATATAAAAAACAATACGTCATGCTATTAGAATGCAATAACTTATGATTTTTTTTCTCAGTTTTGCAGAATTGAGCATTATTTAATGTAAAAACAGGATAGTCGTCAAGATTAATTTTGGGCATTTGAGGCTTACTTTCATTTTTTTCTGTTGGAGAAGCTGCCTTCAATTGCTTTATTAAATGGCATTTACCTTGGCATGTATTATCCGGCACATCCTTTTTTTCGCACAGCACAGATGCAATGTAGTGTTTGTGCAGTTGGTAGTTCAGCAGCGGATAAACCGGTTTTATCCATGCAATAAAATACATGCTTAGAAGAAATACCGATATTAAACTCCGGTTCATCAAACAAAAGTGATCAAATTTTAATTATTATACAAGGTAAAGTTATTGAATATTGAAAGAACAGACTCTTTTGACAAGTTCTGTAAAACGAAAATCTCTGAAATTCAAAAAACTTTTGTACTAAAAAACATTAACCCCTAATAATCAACAATTTAACAATTATTCCTCTTAAATGATTTAAATCCCTATTCATTTGCTTTTCCTTGAAATTCTAATATATTTGCACAAAAAAATAGTATATGTCGCTTGTTATATCAGAAAAGGATCTTGATAAAATTATTATTGTTGGAGACAGGGTTTTAATTAAGCCAAGAACATTTAGTGAAAAAACTAAATCAGGACTTTTTTTACCGCCTGGGGTTCAGCAAAAAGAAAAGCTTTATTCGGGCTATGTTATTAAAGTGGGTCCAGGATATCCAATCCCATCTGTTCAGGATTACGATGAGCCATGGAAAGACAAGTCTGAGGATGTAAAATATGTTCCCCTCCAGCCGAAAAGGGGAGATTTGGCAGTTTATCTCCAGAATAGTGCGTGGGAAATACTCTTTAATGATGAAAAATATTTAATCGTTCCTGGATCCGCAATACTTATGCTGATTAGGGATGAAGATTTAATGAAAGGGAAAACAGGTTAAAAGTTATTTGTTATTTGTTATTTGTTATTTGTTAATTCAGTAAAATAAATCTAAACCTTTCATAAAACTTATTAAATATCTTCGGAATAGTACGATTTAGCTAAATTCCGTAAATTATATTGCGAAGCCATTACTTCACCATAGGCCCCGGTTGAACGAATTGCAATTAAATCACCTCGTTTAGTTTCAGCCATTTGAACCGTTTTTCCAAAAGTATCAGACGATTCGCATATTGGGCCAACAACATCGTAAAAATCTATGCCTAATTTTGAAGTAATGTTTTCAATTTTATGATAAGCCTGGTATAGTGCAGGTCTTATAAGTTCGGTCATTCCAGCGTCTACAATAGCAAAATTGGTGTTAATTCCATTCTTCACAAATAAAACACGAGTTATTAAATCACCACATTGGGCAACCATTGCCCTGCCCAACTCAAAGTGAAGTTTTTGCTTTGGGCGCAATTCAAGAAAACGATCAAACAGTTTAAAAAAAGCATCAAAATCAGGGACATCCAGATTATCAGGATGCTCATAGTCAATACCAAGGCCGCCACCTACATTGATATGTTCAAGTAATATCTGATTTTCAATAAAATAATTCTGCACCTCGTTTACTCTGATGCACAAGCTTTTAAAAGCATCAAAATCAGTTATTTGCGAGCCAATGTGAAAATGTATACCAACAAGTTTAACATTCTTTTTGTTCCTTAAAAGCTCCAGAACTTTATCAAATTCCCACCTATTGATCCCAAATTTATTTTCTTCAAGCCCAGTGGTAATGTAATGATGGGTGTTTGCTTTAACGTTAGGATTGATACGGAGCGCAATTCGGGCCACCTTGCCTTTTTTGGCAGCAAACTCATCAATAACCTCTATTTCCTGGGTTGATTCACAGTTAAATGAAAAAATATTGTTATCGATTCCTAAATTTATTTCATCATCTGATTTTCCCACGCCTGCAAATGCAATTTCATTTGGACTGAAACCCATATCTATTGCTTTTTGCACTTCATTTCCACTTACACAATCTGCACCAAAACCAAACTCCCTGATTATAGCAAGTAATCTGTCGTTGGCATTGGCTTTCATAGCATAGTGCACCACAAAACCAAATCTTTCCGATGCGTTTTTAACCCTGGTTAGAATATCCTTAAGCCTATCTATGTTGTAGTAATAGAAAGGGGTTTTTATTTTATTAAAATACTCGATTTCTTTTGGACTAAACATGATTATAAGTTGAATAAGTTTTCATTCAATAATTTTAAGGCCTTTATTTTCTCGCTGGTATTGACCAAAACAGAAATGTTATGCATACTTCCTCCATAAGAGACCATACGTATGGGTACTTCTTTTAATGCCGTCATTACTTTTGCAACAATGCCCTTCTCTTCGGCAAGAAAATTACCTACAATGCATATAATAGATTGATTTTCATCAACTTCCACATTGGCATATTTGCGTAGATCTGCCAGGATATCATCAAGGTTTTTTCGGTCATCAATAGTTACTGATACTGCAATTTCCGAAGTAGTAATCATATCAATTGGTGTTTGATATCTTTCAAAAATCTCAAATACCTGCCTTAAAAAACCATAGGCTAAAAGCATCCGTCCAGACTTAATTTTAATAGCTGTGATTCCATCTTTAGCGGCAACAGCCTTAATTTCACCCTGAACAAAGGTATCTTTGATAATAGTTCCTTCATCCTCAGGTTTCATAGTGTTTTTTAACCTTACCGGGATATTCGCCATTTTAGCTGGTAATACACTTGAAGGATGCAATATTTTTGCCCCAAAATAGGCCAACTCTGCCGCTTCGTCAAACGAAAGTTCTTTAAGTGAAACCGTTTTTTCAACATAACGTGGATCATTGTTGTGAAAACCACTAATATCAGTCCAAATCTGGATTTCATCGGAACCAGCTGCAGCGCCTATTAACGAAGCAGAATAGTCGCTACCACCACGTTTTAGGTTGTCAATTTCACCGTAAGCATTTCGGCATATATAACCCTGAGTAACAAACAATTGAACACCCTTGTGCTGTTCAATTTCGCGTTGAAGATTTTGTTTGATATAAAAATCATCAGGTTCCAGGCTTTTGTCAATTCTCATAAAATTAAGCGCCGGAATAAGTGCCGAATTAACCCCAGCCTCTTGCAAGTGATAATGCAAAAATGCTGATGAAATTAATTCACCCTGGGCCAACAATGCCCTCTCCTCGTATATTGTAAAAGAATCAAGGGTGAACGAATGCATGTATTGGAAATGATGATCGATTAATTCTATACCCTTTTTCTTAAATTCAACTTTTATAAACAGCTCATTTACAACAGTTTCGTACTGCTTTTTTAATTCGTTAATTTTAGCAACGGCTTCGTCATTTTTTGCCTTATAGAGCAACTTAACAATTTCTTCCAGAAAATTTGTTGTGCCTGCCATAGCAGATAGCACCACTATTTTAGGAACCCCATCGTTAATAATTTCTGCAACATGCTGTATTTTCTCAGCCGAACCTACAGATGTGCCTCCAAACTTCAGTACTCTCATAATTAATAAATAAGCATTATATATATTCAATAAATTCAGGATTTTTAAAATTGAAATACAATGTCGTTTAGTTAACAAATACTTGTATTGAGCAGTTCGACAAGCAACTGTATCACTTGTCGAAATATGGCTTACCTTTTGTCATTAGTCATTAAAAAACCAGTGACTAATTACGAATAACCATGTTCATTTACAGCGATGAGTTTAACTAAAAGACCTTTAATTGCAACATAACTTTTCCCGAAAAAAATTAAGGCGTAAAAGTATTCATTTTTTGGGAATAAGAGTAAATTTTAAAGCAAAATGGAAATATTTTAACATTTAAGAAAGTAATATTATTTATTTTATAATATTCTAACATCGAATTTCTGATTCAGTGATAAATATGACAAAAATATTTATTGGTAAACAAGGGAACAAAGATTAATAAGTGGAGAAGGATTTTATAAAATATACATGGAGGAAATCAGGAACTGCGGCTATTAACGTTTAGTTTGTAAAATCAGTATTAATTTCTACTTTCGCTGTATATATTAATAAATTAAAAAAAATGAAAAAAATTGTATTAATCTCAATTCTATTGTCATTTATGGCAATCAATAACTATTCTCAGGAACAAGATACCTACGAATTAGAAATAAAACATGAAGGCCCCGGCAAGGTTACCCTTAAAAACGGCGATGAATTAAATGGCATTGTTGAATATAGTTTGACAGCGAATCACAAACTTCGACTAAAAAAAGAGGGTGATGAAAAAGGAGAAAAATACACCACCAGTGATGTCAAAGAATTTACTGTCAATGACCTGCATTTTATCCTTCTAAAAGCTACTGGTCTTGAAACTTTTGGTTTAGTATTAAGTAAACCTGGATATAAAATTCAGACGATCGAATTGACTACTCAGTATGCAGGAGGTTCTCCTTCCGATGAAGGTTTTAAGCATAGAACAACCAGGGAAACATACTTTAGATTTTTAAAACAAGATAAATTAATGAGAACCAGCGATATAGGTTTCACCAATAAAAAATTGGCTGAACTTACTAGTGACTGCCCTGAACTTTCGAAAAAAATTGCAGACAAAAGTGCTGAATACAAAATTGGTTTTATGACTCCGGATCCAAAAAAGCTTGAAATTATTCAAGCAATTACTGAAGCT
>JARGGF010000308.1 GCA_029210905.1 Bacteroidales bacterium
ACGCTTACATTTACTTAATCGATTGAGCAGAACTTTTCTCATGAGTGTTAACGAATAATCGCTCAATTTGGGTATTAATGAAATTTACCATAATTTCTTTTCAATAATCTGTTATTTTAGTGTTTCACTTCATTACCTCTTGGTGTTTTTTACCATAAATAACTCCTCACATTAATAATTTTAGTGTAAATACAGGCATTTCATGCTCCCAAATTTAAAATAGGGGAATTACCCCTCTTTCTTTAGGATATCACCTCTGTTTTTACGAACTCATAATTAAGACCTTTGTATAAAAAATAATACAATGGCGAGTTTAAGGATAATCATCGTAGACGATAATGAAATTTTTAGAAAGGGGATAGAATTTTACATCACCTCTATGCTAAAACATCACGTTATTGGTTTTGCTGAAAATGGCGATCAATTTTTGAACCTGCCAAATGTTGCCGAAGCAGATGTTATATTAATGGACATTGAAATGCCAAACATCAACGGAATTGAAGCAATAAAAAAATATTTATGGTGGAATAGGGAAATGAAGGCAATTGCAGTTACAAGTTATGAGGAAAGCGTGTACCTGTCTGAATTGATTGGAGCCGGATTTAGAGGTTGTGTATTGAAAAAAAACATTTATAATGAGCTATCAATAGCTTTAGAAAATATAATGCGAGGAAAAATTTATTTTCCTGAAAACATCAAAATAAGTAAGGATTAGTTATTAAGAAAAAAATTAAATGATAAATTATTACAGGCGCTGTGTTATTCCATAATTCAGATAAAGTTTTTGTCATTGATCGCATCAAAATTTTAGAACATATTTATTAACAAGGCTAAATTAAAATAAGAGGGTTATGAATTTATTTAAAGACATTAAAATCGGACTAAGACTAAATATTGTGATTAGTGCAATTATGGTATTGGTTGTTGCAACGATAGGGTTTTATACTATCAGCATGCAAAAGGAAAAAATTATTGAAGATACTGACATCAGAATGAAAGAGCAGGTTGATGATTTGTCGCAATACATTGAGCATCAAATAAAAGAGAATCAGGATGATGTCTCTAAATCTCTACAGGTGGCTGAAAATTTATTGGCAAAGTACAATGGAGTATGGATAGATCCTTTAACCAATGGTTGGTCAATAAATGGTAAGCAGATTGACAATAACTTTGATTTTGTTGACGAAATTGGCAGCCTGACAGGTACAGTTGTTTCCATATTTAAAAAAACGCAGAATGGGTACCAAAGAATATCTACTTCAGTAAAAGATGAGACTGGTAACAGAGTTTTGGGAACTATTATTCCTACTGAGTCGCCTGTTACCCAATCTATTAATAACGGACAAAATTATACAGGACGGGCTGTGGTAATTGATGACTGGTATTTAACCGCCTATGCGCCAATTAGGTTAAATGGTCAAGTAAGCGGAATTATTGGCGTGGCCAAAAGAGAAAAAGACCTGACCGGGTTGCGTCAGATTTTTAAGGATAAAACATACTTTGAAACTGGATATCCATTTATGATTGATAAAGAAGGTAAATTTATTATCCACCCACAAAAAGAAGGAGAAAACTTTGCCGATGCTGAATTTTTTAAACAGCTGATAAATTCAAATGAGCTATCAGGTAAAACCAAGTATACCTGGGAGGGGAAATTAAAGTATCAGTATTTCAGATATATCCCATCTGTTGAATCGTATGTTTCAGTATCAATATATGAACATGAGCTGATGGGTATAATTAATAGCGTAAGAAATGCAATTTTAATCTTATTATTGATAGGAACTTTGATTTTTATTGCGGCAAATACCCTAATTAGTAGATCAATAACCGTAGCATTGAACAAAGCAGTTGAGTTTGCTAAAAGAATTGCAGATGGTAATCTTGAAACCATTCTTGATATTAACCAAAAGGATGAAATTGGTCAACTTGCAAGAGCGTTGAATAATATGGTGGTGAAGCTGCGCGATATTGTAGTTAATATCATCAGCGGTGCTGATTATATTACATCCGCGAGCCAGCAATTGAGCACAGCTTCGGAACAAATTTCACAAGGCGCTAATGAGCAAGCCTCTTCTGTTGAAGAAGTTTCCTCAACCATGGAAGAAATTGCAGCTAACATTCAGCAAAATACCGATAATGCTCAGGAAGCTGAAAAAATATCTATAAGCGCAAAAAATAGTGTTGATGAAATGAGCATCAAAGCTTCAAATGCAGTTGATGCGAATAAAGTAATCAGCGAAAAAATTACTGTGATAACAGAAATTGCGATGCAAACAAACATCCTGGCTCTGAATGCTGCAGTTGAAGCTGCCAGGGCTGGCGATCACGGAAAAGGGTTTGCGGTTGTTGCATCTGAAGTACGTAAACTGGCTGAAAGAAGTAAAGCTGCTGCCGATGAAATTATTGCTGTTGCCATCAAGAGTTTGCAATACACTGAAAGTGCCGGAATACAGATGAAAGAAACGCTGCCATATATTGAAAAATCAACAAATTTGGTTAAGGAGATTGCTTCAGCAAGTATTGAACAAAATAATGCCACTGATCAGATCAACCATGCAATTCAGGAATTGAATGTTATTACCCAACAAAATGCATCCGCATCCGAACAAATGGCTGCAAACGCTGAAGAGCTTGCGTCGCAGTCAGAAAATTTGAGGGAACTGATAGGGTATTTCAAATTAAGTGAACAAAATTATATTGTTGAAAAAAAGAGGGGTGCAAGTTCAATAAAAATAAAATCAAAACCTTTTGTCAATGCAGAAATGAATAAAAAGACCATTGTTAAAGTAACTGGGAATGGTCAAAAAGCAAATGGTAGTAATGGAATAAATCTTAATTTGGAAGAAGTAAAATACGATGATGAATTTGAACAATATTAGAATTTAAAGCTGTTTTTGCATTAATCTTCTTGATTTAAAGTATCAGAGGCGTGAATATTTATATTTACGCCTCTGATTATTAATATAATATACAGACAATCAGGATGATAAATAATAGTTTTTATAGACTCTCCAGAAGAAACTCAGTTTTAGCCTTTTCAATTCCATTGACAATTATACTTAAACCATGAATGCCTGGATAATGTTTGCGGGTGGTTCGTTCTTGCAGGCTGTGTTTTTTCCTAAGTGTGTGACTTCCTTTAGAAAAATCATTTTCAGTAATCATAAAAATTTTACCGGAAAGTTTTCCATTTGATTTTACAAAATCGATGAGGTATTCAATTCTTAGCTTGCTTAGAGAACCACTTTTTATCTCCAAATCAAACGAAAATTCCAGGTCATCACCTATTTTTAAAGATGATTTTTTATGCGTTAAATTTTTGATATTAATTTCATCTGTATTTTTATAACCAAATAACATCATGGCATCGGGGTGTCCGGCTTTCAGCAATCCACGGCAGGCCCTTTTGATAATCCAATCGCTGTGTTTCGAATGTCCCTGCCATTGCTTGCATAAATTAAGAACCAGTTCGGGATGGTCTTTAGAAATATCGTTTAAATTATTGGCAACGCTTTTTCGTACATATTCCGATTCATCTGCCTTTAGGTTTTCAAGAATTGGAATGATTGGCAGAGGGTCTTTTTTTAAGGGAGGCAATGCCATGGCCCAGGGCAATCGAGGCCGGCAACCTTCGCTTGAAAATCTTCTAACATGTTCATTCTCATTAGTTGATAAACTTAACATGTATTCCATCGCCTTCTGTTGGTCTTTTATAATATACGGACGAATTGCAAATTCAGAGGAGGAATATTTTGTAAGTTCCTTTAGTGCGGATAAGGATTTTTCCCAATATTCCATACCATACATTTCTACAAAGTCGGGAAGGCAAATGCCTTCAAATCCTCTGATATCAGGTGAAATCTTTAGCAAAATATTGAGTGCTTTTTCGTAATTCTCAGGTAAAGTATCGTGCAGGCAATTGGTTAAATGGCGCATTTTTTCTTTGAGTTCCTTTTCATCCCATTCCTTTACATACACTTTGCTTAAGAATTTGTTTTCATCAAACTGTGGGTAAACATTTTTGATTTTGTCAGCAAATTTGCGAATAGTTGTTTGGGTGAAAAGGGTATTTTTAAGTAATTCGGCCATTTTTAATGTTGGTTAAGTTATTTCTTTTTTTTATCAAAAATAGCACTAAAACCATTGTGTTGTAATTTCATTTTCAAATTATTTTATTTCCATCTCAATGTTAATACTAAAAAGACAAAATCGAATAGAAAGTTTGCTCTATTATCCAATTTACTGCAGTTGGCTACTATGAAACTTGCATGTTATTTGGAATAGTGTTATTTTTAGGAGATTAATTTAAAAAACTATTTTATTTATTGTTGTTTAGGTTTGATAAACCCGGCCTAACCAGATTCACTTTTTTTCAAATGAAAAACTCCATCTCAATTTTATTAATTTTTCTTTGTAGTATTTTTTCCAGTCAAAAATTATTGAATATAGCAATAGGCCATACTTTTAACTAAAAGATTAAAATATTTATGAAAAATTGCATATTGTTGCTTATTCCAATTCTTTTTATAACGTCTTTATCAAACGCTCAAACACTTAAAGAAGATCCATACGCAATTTTCTGTTTAAATTTTGTAAGGCTCATAAACAGCGAAACAACAATTGATGGCCTAATGTTTAATTTCAATCCTGCTCTTAGAAATGACTCTTTAAGAATAAAATTAGCTGATTTTAAATCAGAAATAGTACGCTATAAAAGTAGCGCACATTATTATCTTGTTAAATTCAATCGTCCCAGCCTTTTTTTCTACAATATTTTTATTCATGATCCTGATAAAAAACTATCGTTTGGTAATTTACGCTTGGTTTTCTTTAATACTGATGATTTTCTAATTGATGACTGGATATATTTTAAAGAAACTGACGAGGAAATTAAGGAGGAGGAACTGCCTGTTGTGCCGCTACCTCCTCAACAAAAATAGAAAATATCATAATACAAATTGCTTAGGCAGCAGTATACACCATATTTTTAATAGTTAGGCTGTAGCACAGTTTTCCAAAGCTGTGAATCATAACGCAGCTTTGGAAAGCTGCGCTACTTGAGATAGCAATGACTGGTCACTCAATATTTAATTGAATATTTGGTGTAAACAACCGTACAAACGATTAATACAATTACTAAAATGAAAATACATCATTTAAGAAGTGCAACATTAATCATTGAATCCGGCGACAATTTTATATTAGTTGATCCCATGCTCGGGGATGTTGCTACGCAGCCTTATTACACATTTTTTCGTTTCAAAGCCAGAAAGAAAAATCCATTAGTACCACTACTCTCCGGGAGCAAAGAATTATTACAAAAAGTTACCCATTGCCTGATTACTCATAAACATCAGGATCATATTGATAAAGAAGGCATTAGATTTCTTACTTCTAGAAATATTTCTGTGCTTTGCAGCCTTTATGATAAGGAATATTTTGTAAAACAAGGACTTAACATCATCCAATCAGTAGATTACTGGGGAAAAGCTGCTTTTTTTGGGGGTTTTATCACAGGCATTCCTGCCAGACATGGGTACGGATATATTGCAAAATCTATGGGAAATGTAATGGGTTTTTATATCGAATTACCTGATGAGCCTTCTATTTATATTAGTTCTGATACCATCTACACTGATGATGTTGAGAAAGCGCTAAAAAACCTGCGCCCTGATGTTGCTGTTGTTGCTTGTGGTTCGGCCCAGCTGGATTTTGGAAAGCCTATTTTAATGCGGATGGATGACATCATAAAATTTGTGAAAAATTCCCCTAATAAAGTGATTGCTAATCATTTGGAAGCACTCAACCATTGCCCTGCAACTCGATTACAGTTGAGAAAGGCACTTAATAATAACGGACTTTTGGAAAAAGTTTACATTCCTGATGATGGGGATACGCTGGAAATATTGTTGTAATGATATAGCAGGATGATTAAAGTCCACTTTGATTATAAAGTTCTGAATTTTTAGCCCGGCGAAGCGAAATAAATTCATCTGATAAAACCGCAACTATTTTATTTTTTAACCATATTATTGCATTAAAATCACTTTACACAATATGTTTTTTCATTTTATCGCATTAAAATCA
>JARGGF010000309.1 GCA_029210905.1 Bacteroidales bacterium
TCCAACGTAAAGTGATTGAACAAATGAACTCCCGCCCGAAATTAATCATCATGGACACTATGAACTTTTGGATGGATATTATGCTGGATGAATTAAAAAGTACCATAGCATTGGTGGATGTTTTATCAATTAATGATGAAGAAGCCAGACAGCTTTCCGGAGAATATTCCTTAATTAAGGCTGCAAAAGTCATTCAAAAGATGGGCCCCGAGTATGTGATAATTAAAAAAGGCGAACATGGCGCGTTACTGTTTGGTCAAAATCAAATATTTTTTGCACCTGCACTTCCATTAGAGGAAGTTTTTGATCCAACTGGTGCAGGTGATACTTTCGCGGGTGGTTTTGCCGGATATTTGGCAAATAATGGTGATATTTCCTTTGGAAGTATGAAAAATGCCGTAATTTTTGGTTCTGCTCTTGCCTCTTTTTGTGTTGAAAGATTTGGAACAGAGCGACTTCAGAATCTTACAAAACAAGAAATTTATGACAGGGTGCTAAAATTTGTCGAATTGGTAAATTTCGATTATAAAGTGAATAAGTAGGAATTATATTCCAAATGGAAAAGCCAGGCATGTAAACCTGGCTTTATTTTTCAAATTCGCTTGGAAATTGGTTTTTATGAAATTGCTAAATTATTGTTTTAACTACAAATAATTCCAGTTTTTCACTACCTGAATTAATCCATTTTCTGTTTTTACCTGGTTCTATTTCAATAAGTTGTCCTTTTTTTAAATGTAGTGTCTGGTCTTCAATTATAACCGTGGCTTCACCGGTTACAATGTAAAAGCTCATCAAAACATCCTGAACATGAGCCTGAGTTTCAGAGGCTTTATCAAAGGTTAGGTAAACAAATTCATTTTTAGATCGTTTCAATAATAGTTTGCCGGTTACACCTTCCTGTTTGAAAATAATTTCAGCATGCTCAATGTTCGCTATCTCGTTCATTATCAGATATTATCGAGATTAGATTTTTCGGTTGTTTCTCTTTTCGTATTCGGTAAAAAATATAAATAAGTGAGGCAACAAGTATTGCGCTTATTAAAACCTGGCTAATTGCACCTTTTCCTGTACCGATAGTTTCTGCTTCTTTGGCAATGTTTCCGCTTACATAATAAAATGTTACTGCGAATGCATTATTTAAAAAATGAGCAAATATGGGTACCCACATATTTTGAGACCAGTACAATAAATATCCGAATAAGGCACCCAATACCATTCTGGGAATTAATCCGTAAAATTGCATATGCATGGCGCTAAACAGGAAAGCAGCAACCCAGATACCAATGTGGATATTTTTTGTCCAGTTATGAAATAAACGTTGGAAAATACCCCTGAACAAAAACTCTTCACCAATTGCCGGGATAATCGCAAGTATTATAATATTAACCAAATAGACTGAAAAAGTATTTGTTTCTAAAAAAAGAGCCGTTGTTTTCTCTGCCTCCTCCTCTAGTTGCTTCATGAGCTCTTCAAATGCAGAGAGGGATTCAGGGAATCGAATATTTTGATTAATTTCAAGTAAAAAATTAATTAGTGGGAAAGCAAATAAAATGATTAGTGCTGATAATAGAATCAGAGCCAATCCGGGAGCTCTGCTAATTTTTAAATAAATAGTTATTTTTCCACTAAAAAAAAAGGCTATAATAATTGGAGGAATGACAAACAGCCCTATTGAGTACATTGACTGTAAAAACTTAAGCAGATTAATATTTTCAGGATTGGAAGGGTTCAAAGCATCAGAAAAGAAGGCCAAATCAACTCCAAATACAGGAATGGAAATGATAATTCCCAAGACCATAAAAATGACAAATCCTGCCAAAATGCTGAAAAGGATAAAGATTAATTTTACAAAATTAGAAGCGGTTTTAAAAGATTTTGATATCATAAGAAGCACTTATTATTTCTTCTTGGTAAACTGTGCTGATTTACGAAAAATCAAACTGATTTACCCCGATCCGCCAATTGGCGGAAGTCGGTTTGATTTTTCTGCTAATTTACCAAAGTAATATTATTGTCTGTTTTATTTGGCAAAATTAAAGAAAATATACTATTTCAATACATCTGTCTGGCTGGGGTGCACAACAAATTTCCTTTTTTACCATAATATTTTCCCCAATTGCCAATAGATTTATTAAGAATTTTTGATTAATGAGCATATGTTCATTATCTTTGTGCGCAAATATGATAACTAAAAAGGACATTATCAAGCAATAAAATATTATAAATTAAGTAATTATGAAAATTGCCGTTCCAACAAGAGATTTTTTCGTCGATGAACATTTTGGCCATTGCGAATATTATAGCATCTATAGTATTTCAGAAGACAATAAAATAATAAAGGAAGAATTAATGAAATCGCCACAAGGTTGTGGCTGTAAATCTGACATAGCCATTACCTTAAGGCAAATGGGTGTTGATACCATGCTTGCCGGAAATATGGGGCAGGGAGCAGTAAACAAAGTTACGGAATCAGGAATAAAAGTTTATAGGGGTTGTGCAGGTAAAGTGCGCGAACAAGTAGAACTTTTCCTTAAAGGCCAGGTTGTTGATTCAGGTGAAACTTGTTCCGATCATCACCATCATGGTGAAGATGGACAATGCGATCATCAATAATAGGAAAAACATTCCATGCTTGTTCCACACAAGTATGGAATATTCTTTAATATAGATTTTTTTTAGCTCACTCAAATATATGTATTGTAACAAATGCTAAAATTTTCTACAGCATTTGATGCTATTTCTTTCCTTTCTTTTATAGCAATTCAATAAATATTTTCTCTCTTACTTTAATTACCTCCATTATTTCTATTTCAATTTCCAATTAAGGATTTATATATAGTCTACCTGTATTTAAACAATGCTAAGTTGCTAATATATAGCAAAGTGTAAATTTAGAATATATCTGTTTTGTAAAAAGTCGATATCACAATTTGTAAAATCAGATATCATCAACTTCTTTGGTTTATATTTCTTTACCTAAAAATTAATCCTAAATAAAATGAAAGAAGTTGTAATAGTATCAGCTGCCCGAACACCAATTGGAAACTACGGAGGCTCCCTGGCTTCATTTTCATCAGTTGAGTTGGCTTGCATAGCTGCAAAAAAAACAATTGAAAGGGCCGGAATAAATCCTGCAGAAATTGACGAAACCCTGGTTGGAAACATCCTGGCAGCTGGTGAAGGACAAAACATTGCCAGACAAATTGCTATCAAATCAGGGCTTCCTGAAACAAGTCCGGCAATGACCATCAATAAACTTTGTGGTTCTGGCTTGCGCACGGTAAGCATGGCAGCACAATTTATTATGTTAGGTGATGCTGATGTTATATTGGCCGGTGGCACAGAAAGCATGTCAAATGCCCCTTATTTACTCAGAAATGCACGCTTTGGTTACAGAATGGGACATGGCGAAATGCTTGACAGTATGATTTCTGATGGTCTTACCGATGCTTTTAACAATTACCACATGGGCATAACTGCCGAAAATATTGCCGAACAGTGGGAAATTTCGAGGAAAGAACAAGATGAGTTTGCGCTAAATAGTCAGTTAAAAACGGAAAAAGCCCAAAAAGAAGGTAAATTTGATGATGAAATTGTTCCGGTAGAAATTCCGCAAAGAAAAGGGAATCCCATTATTTTTTCTGAAGATGAATTTCCAAAACACGGCTTAAGCATAGAAAAATTAGAAAAATTACGTCCTGCATTTAAAAAAGAAGGAACGGTAACTGCCGGAAATGCATCAGGAATAAACGATGGAGCAGCAATGCTTTTGATAATGTCGAAAGAAAAAGCACAACAGCTGGGATTAAAACCAATTGCAAAAATTATTTCGTACGGTAATGCAGCACTGGATCCAAAAATAATGGGTTACGGTCCGGTTCCAGCAACAAAAGCAGCCCTTTTAAAAGCAAAAATGACTATTGCTGATATTGATTTAATTGAAGCAAACGAAGCATTTGCAGCCCAGTCGATAGCAGTTATGCGTGATTTAAATCTGGATCCTTCAAAAGTAAATGTGAATGGAGGTGCTATTGCACTGGGACATCCTATTGGAGCTTCTGGCGCTCGCATTCTGACCACTTTATTATATGAAATGAAAAGAAGTAACAAAGCTACCGGATTGGCGACTTTGTGTATTGGAGGTGGACAAGGAACAGCTTTGATTGTTGAACTAGTATAAGAAATTTTAACAAATAAAACCCGAAAATGAAAAAACTTGAAAATAAAATCGCCATTATCACTGGCGGAGCGGATGGTATTGGAAAGGCTGGAGCCATTAAATTTGCAGAGAACGGAGCTACAGTAATTATCTGGGACATGAATGAAGAGGCTGGTCACCAAACTGTTAGGGAAATAGAAAGTGCCGGTGGCAAAGCACAATTTTTTAAAGTAAATGTTTCAAAGTACAACGAGGTTGAACACGCAGTTAATCAGCTTATTAGTTCTGAAGGTAAAATTGATATCCTTGTAAATAACGCAGGAATAACCCGTGATTCAAGTTTAAAGAAGATGACTTTTGAACAATGGGATCAGGTAATCGCTGTTAATCTGACAGGCGTTTTTAATTGTACAAAATTGGTCAGTGAACACATGGTAGCAAAAAACTATGGACGAATAATTAATACTTCATCGGTAGTTGCTTTGTACGGTAATTTTGGACAGACCAATTATGTTGCTACCAAAGCAGGGGTAATTGGAATGACCAAAACCCTGGCAAAAGAACTGGGAAGAAAAGGAATTACAGTTAATGCTGTGGCTCCTGGATTTATCCTTACTGAAATGGTGAAAAAAATGCCTGAAGATGTGCTGAAAATGATGGAATCAAAAGTTCCGGTTGGAAGATTAGGAAAACCTGAAGAAATTGCCTCAATTTATTTATATCTTGCCAGTGATGAAGCGGCTTATATAAATGGAACAACCATTAGTGTTGATGGGGGAATGACCATTTAGAAAGGCAATAATATAGCTAAAATTATTAGTTTTTAGTTAAGCTTGAGATTATTGAAAAATAAGGTTATTAGACATTTGTAATTGGTCATTAAATGACAAATAACTAATGACCAATCACAGTACAATTTGTAACTTGAATTTAATTTAAGGTGGGATGGTAAAAAGTAACCACCGAATTATCAATACCTGACTAAAATGGCAACAGATCAACAAATTATTGGAACCTGGATTATCTTAATAATTTATGCCGCATTCATATTGTTTTTCGTAATTAGGGGAGCACTAAAAACAAAGAATATGAATGATTATGCCGTAGGAAATGTTAATTTCTCTCCGGCTTTTGTGGGTTTTTCCCTGGCTGTTTCAATGACCAGTGCAGCAACTTTTGTTATTAATCCAGGATTAATTGCTGTTTCAGGTCTAAGCGGTGTGCTGTCATTTGGGATTTTTTTTCCATTGGCCACTATTATTTCATTAATAATTTTAACAAAAAGTTTTAGAAAATTCGGAAGCTCAGTAAAAGCTTTAACGCTTGCCGATTGGATAGGAACGCGTTACAAAAGCAAAGGTTTTGCGTTATATATGGCTTTTTTATCGTTTTTGCTGATTACTTTTATTGTACTTATTTTGGTTGCTCTTACAAAAGTACTTTCGAAAGCACTAAACGCCAATGAAACTATTGTTTTAGTTTCTATAATTATTTTTGTGTTTGGGTACATGATGTTCGGTGGTGCCAATTCATTGGTCTATACCAATAGTATCCAGGCAGTTATCATGCTTATTGTGGCAGTAATCTTATTAACTTCTGGCCTGGAGCACTTTAAAGGAGGCATTGACAGTTTATTGGCAAAACTAACAAGTATTGACCCGGTTTTAGCAAAAACAACAAACCCCGGAAGTATTCTTTTCAGAGATTATTTTGAAATTATTGTTGCCCAGTTAATTGTAGGGTTCGCTGTGGTTTGCCAACCTCATATTATTACCAAATCATTGTTCCTGAAAAAGGAAAGTGATGTCAATAAATTTTTGATAACAGCAGTAATTGCAGAAGTACTTTTCTTTTCTGTTGTATTTGTTGGAATTTATGCACGTATCACTTTCCCCGATTTATCAAGCAGTACAGGACCATTAAAAA
>JARGGF010000030.1 GCA_029210905.1 Bacteroidales bacterium
CGAGTAAAAGCAGGAAAATAATGCTACTATCTTCAAAACCAACTGACTGCATAAAAATGGGTGTTTCAGCACCTGGTAAAAAAATATAAAAATACCAATAAGCAACACCTGCACCAATTATTGCATATATTCCGGCAAGAACTCCTGCCAATCCACTGAGTGAAATAAACTTTGAGGCTTTTTCCATCATCGAACGGATCTCTGATAGATCATCCATGTGTTTTTTATGCGACTCCATAATAATAAATTAAAGCACTTTGAATTGCAAAGTTATAAAAGAATCGTATATTTCCAATAAAAAGAAAATATTTTTTCATTCTTAAATAAAATTTAGTGTTAAAAAGTTCCCTAAAGCAGAATAAATAGCAATTTACAAAAAAACCAAATTAAGAGTATATGTTATAAATCATAAGGATTTATGCAGTTAAATTAGAATTTTATTTGCAAATTTGCAGTATAATTATAAAAAACAGTTTTAAACTTATCAAACATGAAAAAACACAATTTTTATGCCGGGCCATCAATCCTTCCTGATGTAGTTATTGAAGAAACCGCAAAAGCTTTGCACAATTTTGCTGGAACAGGAATCTCTCTAGCTTCAATTTCACACAGAAGTAAGGAATTTGATAAAGTAATGATAGATGCACAAGATCTATTTAAAGAACTATTGAATGTGCCAGAAGGCTATTCAGTTTTGTTTTTGGGTGGTGGTGCCAGTTTGCAGTTTGCAATGGTTCCTTTTAATCTGATGAATAAAAAAGCTGTTTATACAAATACCGGAACATGGGCTTCAAATGCAATAAAAGAAGCCAAATTGTTTGGAGAAGTTGTAGAAATCAAAGCTAAAGATTATTTTAGTCTGCCAAAAGGTTTTGATGTTCCTTCCGATGCTGATTATTTCCATTTCACCTCAAACAACACCATTTTCGGAACGCAGTACAAGCAAGATTTTGATTTAAATATGCCAGTTGTTGCTGATATGTCATCAGACATTTTCAGCCGAAGAATTGATGTTTCCAAATATGACATCATTTATGGTGGTGCTCAGAAAAACCTTGCCCCGTCAGGCGTTGCTTTTGTTCTAATTAAAAACGACATACTTGGAAAAGTGGACAGAAAAATCCCAACCATGTTGAATTACCAGACTCATATTAACAAAGGTTCAATGTTCAACACTCCGCCGGTAGTCCCTATTTTTGCAGCTTACCAAACCATGCTTTGGATTAAAGCAAACGGAGGTGTTGCAGGAATGGAAAAAATAGTAGCAGAAAAAGCTGAACTACTTTATAATGAAATTGACAGAAATTCATTATTTGTTGGCACCGTAGCAAAAGAAGATCGTTCTTCAATGAATATATGCTTTGTGATGAAAGAAGAATACAAAGAATTTGAAGCTGAATTTGCAAGCTATGCTTCAGAAAGAGGAATGTTAGGTATTAAGGGTCACCGTTCTGTTGGAGGCTTCAGAGCTTCAACTTATAATGCACTTCCTTTGGAAAGCGTTAAAGCATTAGTTTCATGCATGCAGGATTTTGAGAACCTGAAAAAATAATTTTTTCAGGTTAATTAAAAATCGATCAACCTATATAATCTTCCGGAAAAAATCCGGAAGATCTCTTTCATTTTTTAAAACTCTAAAAATTAAACCTATGAAGAAGATATTAGTTGCTACAGACAAACCTTTTGCACCAGTTGCAGTAAATCAAATTAAAGATATTGTTGAAAAAGCCGGATTTGAATTTTCACTCTTAGAAAAATACACGGAAAAGTCTCAACTTATTAACGCAGTAAATGCAGCCAATGCAGTAATAATTAGAAGTGATATTATTGATAATGAAGTAATTACCAGTTCCGGTAATCTGGAAATAGTTGTCAGGGCAGGTGCGGGATACGACAATGTTGATTTAGCAGCTGCCACGGCTAAGAAAGTTGTTGTAATGAATACTCCGGGTCAAAATTCTAATGCCGTTGCGGAACTTGTTTTTGGAATGATGGTTTACCATGCAAGAAAATTCTATAATGGAACGGCCGGGACTGAACTAAGAGAAAAAACGCTGGGTATCCATGCTTATGGCAATGTTGGTAAATTTGTGGCCACTATTGCAAAGGGTTTTGGTATGAAAGTTTATGCATTCGATCCATTTGTAAGCAAAGAATTAATTGAAAAAGATGGTGTTACAGCAGTTGATACAGTTGAAGAACTTTACTCAAAATCGCAATATATTTCATTACATATTCCGGCCAATGCTGAAACAAAACAATCCATCAATCATAAATTATTATCATTAATGCCAAAAGGAGCTGTATTGGTAAATACTGCAAGAAAAGAGGTGATTCATGAAGCAGATATGATCAAAGTAATGGAGCAAAGAGGCGATTTTGCATATCTTTCTGATATTGCCCCTGATAATAAAGCCGATTTTGGAAAATTTGAAGGCCGGTATTTTTTCACCCCTAAAAAAATGGGTGCCCAAACAGGAGAAGCCAACGTAAATGCTGGCGTGGCTGCCGCAAACCAAATTGTAGCTTTCTTTAAAAACGGCGATACTACCTTTCAGGTTAATAAGTAAAATAAATAAAAAGAGACTTTATCACTTGGTTTCTAAAGTCTCTTTATTATTATAAAAATTTTATTGAAACAAAAGCTGAGTATATAGACATTCGTTAAATAATTGTTAGTTATACCCTGATATAAATTAGCTTTTTTTTAAAATAATGAAGTTAATTTTGCAAAAAGATATGTAAATATAATTATATATCTTTATCACGCTATTACATAGGATCCCTTGTTTATTTAATAATACAAGAAGTTGATAATTAATGGCATAAAGGGTGAAAACAATAATCAACTAACATAAAAATAATAAGTAAAATGTCGATATTTAAACCATTTAAAGGCTTTAGGCCAAAAAAGGAATTTGTAGATAAAATTGCATCGCGTCCATATGATGTTTTAAATTCAGAAGAGGCGCGGGCTGAAGTAAAAGGCAATCCTTATTCATTTCTTCATGTAGTAAAACCCGAAGTTGATTTACCTGAAGATATTGATCTTCACTCCGATACAGTTTATAATAAAGCAAAAAGCAATCTTGAAAAACTAATACAGGATGGCATGTTTGCACAAGATGGAAGTGCCAATTTTTATGTGTACGCACAGACTATGTTTGGAAAAACCCAGTATGGCATTGTAGGTTGTTCAGGTGTTGAAGATTATTTAAACAACATCATTAAAAAACACGAATTAACCCGTCCGGACAAGGAGGAAGACAGGATGAACCACGTAAGAGTGGCCAATGCAAATGCAGAACCCGTATTTTTCACTTATCGTGATAACGCTAAAATTGATGCAATTGTTTCGAAAACCATCAAGTCTCCAGCCGAATATGATTTTAAAACTGAAGACGGTGTTGGTCATCATTTTTGGGTCATCAATAATAGTGATGATGTTAAAACCATTGAATCAGTTTTTGACAAAGAGATTGAATACCAATATGTTGCAGACGGGCATCACAGAACTGCAGCCGCAGCATTGGTTGGGGCTGAGCGAAAGAAAAATAATCCTGAACATAATGGAACTGAAGAGTACAATTTCTTTTTAAGTGTGCTTTTTCCAGCCAGTCAATTAACAATAATTGATTACAACAGGGTGGTTAAAGATTTGAATGGATTAACCAGTGAACAATTTATTGAGAAATTATCTAACAGCTTTGAAGTAAATCAAAAAGGAGCAGAGGAATACAAGCCAACAAGTCTGCATAATTTCTCTATGTATTTAGATGGGAAATGGTATTCATTGACTGCTAAATCGGGGACTTACAAAGAAAATGATCCTATTGGCGTGTTGGATGTTACTATTCTTACCAATGAAGTACTCCAACCACTTTTGGATATTCAGGATTTAAGAAGATCAACTAGAATTGATTTTGTTGGCGGAATTAGAGGCTTGGGTGAATTAAAACAAAGGGTTGACAGTGGTGAAATGAAGGTTGCCTTTGCATTGTACCCGGTAACTATGGAACAATTGATGGATATTGCTGATAATAATCTCATTATGCCACCAAAGGTCACCTGGTTTGAACCAAAATTGCGAAGCGGGCTGGTATTTCATAGCCTTGACTAGATAAGACTCAAACGCCATAGAAATCCTATGGCGTTTTTTTTAACCAAAAACCTAAACAATATGAAATGCTCAGTATTCTGCTTTTTAATAACAGAAATAACCTGGCAATTGAAAAAAAGGCCAATGGAATAAAGAAAAATATAGAAGGTGAACTTGGCCAATCAATTTTTTCTAAAAAAATCAAAAAAAGGTTGGCATTTGTAAGCATTTTCGAACATTTTATTCATTGACTAAAAAAAAATAACTATGACAAATAAAAATACACCTATCGATTATTCTATTGTCAACAAAAAAATTAAGGAAACAGGATTGCCTGCAATAGGAAACGCAACAATAAGAGAAATTGTACGCTTGGTTAACAATATCGAAAAAGAAACTGGTGAAAAATTCATCAGGATGGAAATGGGAGTCCCTGGCATCAATCCACCTGAAGTTGGAATGAAAGGAGAAATTGAGGCCCTGAATAATGGAGTTGCTTCAAAGTACCCTATGATTGAAGGGGTTCCTGCGCTAAAAAAAGAAGTCTCTCGTTTTATCAAATTATTCCTGAATATTGAAGTTGATGAAATGGGATGTTTGCCTACGGTGGGCTCTATGATGGGTTCTATGGCAGCTTTTTTAGTGGCCAACCGCTCAGATCATAATAAAAAAGGAACCTTATTTATCGATCCTGGTTTCCCGGTTCAAAAACAGCAGTGTAAAGTGCTCGGACATCAATACGAAAGCTTCGATGTTTATAATTACCGGGGCGATAAATTGAAAGATAAGCTGGAATCCTATTTAAAGAAGGGTACAGTTTCAAGTATACTATACTCTAATCCTAACAATCCTTCATGGATTTGTTTTTCAGAAAAAGAATTACAAACTATCGGGGAATTAGCGACAAAATACGATGCAATTGTAATTGAAGATTTGGCATACTTTGGTATGGATTTCAGAACAGATTATTCCCAGCCCGGCACAGCGCCCTACCAACCAACTGTGGCACGATATACAGAAAATTATATCTTTCTGATTTCCAGTTCAAAAGCCTTTAGTTATGCAGGGCAGCGTGTGGGTACCATGGCCATTTCAAATTATCTTTTTAACAGAAAATATCCTGATTTAAAAAGATATTATTCATCTGATGGATTTGGATATTCAATGATTTATGGCGCGCTTTACGCTTTATCGGCCGGGGTAAGTCATTCTGCACAATATGGACTTGCCGCTATGCTAAAAGCTGCCAATGATGGTGAATTTAACTTTGTAGATTCGGTAAAGCTTTATGGTAAAAGAGCTGCCACCATGAAAAAAATATTTATTGAAAATGGCTTCAAAATAGTTTATGATAAGGATGAAGAAAAACCATTGGCAGATGGATTTTACTTTACAATATCCTATCAGGGATTGAGCGGTGCACAATTGCTTGAGGAACTGCTTTATTACGGAATTAGTGCCATTACTTTGGATATAACAGGTAGTGAAAGAACTGAAGGACTGAGAGCCTGTGTATCACAAGTAAACGAAAGTCAGTTTGCAGATTTGGAATATCGCGTTAAAAGATTTAATGAAGATCATTCTTAAATCTGAATAATTGCATTTCCCCCCTAAAAACATGATCAATGACATATAAGGAAAATTGATAGTTTAATTATAATTTATTACTTTTGGGGGAAGAAAATTTACGATTTCTAACTTTTTTACTAAAATATTATGGCTAAAGTAAGAGGAACAATAATAGTAGACGTTGAAAAATGCAAAGGTTGCGACTTGTGCGTTGTAGCTTGTCCAACCAATGTAATCAGACTGGCCCCTGATGTAAATGGTAAAGGTTATCACTATGCCTATATGGAAAATCCAGAAGCATGCACCGGCTGCGTTAATTGCGCAATGGTTTGTCCCGATTCTGTGATTACCGTATACAGGCTAAAACCTTCAAAAACAGAAGCGGCCACTGCTTAGCTTAATAGCATTAACAACTTCCGCAAGCGGATAAAAGCTTGCAAATTCAGAACCTAAGGGTTCATTTAAATTAAGAAATATAAAAAACATAAAATGAAAGAATTGAGATTAATGAAAGGCAATGAAGCCATTGCCGAAGCAGCAATTCGCTGTGGGGTAGATGCCTACTATGGCTACCCAATTACGCCTCAATCGGAAGTAATGGAATACCTAATGTCAGAGGAACCACATAAAAGAACCGGAATGGTTGTTCTGCAAGCTGAAAGTGAAGTTGCCTCCATCAATATGGTTTATGGAGCAGCCTCAGGAGGTAAATTAGCAATGACCTCCTCATCCAGTCCGGGTATTAGCCTTATGTCCGAAGGAATTTCATACATCGCAGGAGCAGAACTGCCTTGTTTGGTAGTAAATGTTCAGCGAGGCGGACCTGGGCTCGGAACCATTCAACCAGGTCAGGCAGATTATTTTCAATCAACTAAAGGTGGCGGACATGGCGATTATCGCTTAATTGTTTTAGCACCAGCTTCTGTTCAGGAAATGGCTGATTTTGTGGAACTATCCTTTGAATTAGCTTTTAAATACCGTAATCCAGCAATGATTTTATCCGATGGTGCTATTGGCCAGATGATGGAAAAAGTGTATTTACCTGCTCAAAAAGAAAGGCTTTCTAACGAAGAAGTTGAAAAAAGACACGGAAGCTGGGCAAGTATTGGCAAAAAACCGAATAGAGAAAGAAATATTATCACTTCTCTGGCTTTGCAATCTGAAGTACAGGAAAAACATAATTTTAAGCTTCAGGCCAAATACAAGCAAATTGAAGAAACTGAAGTCCGTTATGAGGAGCTTAATTGTGAAGATGCTGAATATCTGCTTGTTGCATATGGTACCAGCGCAAGAATATGCCAAAAAGTTGTACAATTAGGTCGTGAAAAAGGGATTAAAATCGGACTTTTACGTCCAATCACATTATGGCCCTTCCCTTCACAAATTATTAACAAGTTGGCCAATCAGGTTAAAGGAATTCTTTCAGTGGAAATGAGTGCCGGACAGATGATTGAGGATGTTAAATTAGCTGTTGAAGGAAAAGTAAAGGTAATGCACTATGGTAGATTTGGTGGAATGATTCCAGCACCGGATGAAGTATTAAATGCATTAGAAGAAAAACTAATTAAGAATAATTAATTATGGAAGATACAATCACAACACAAGATATAATTAAGAATGGTGAACTGGTATTTGAAAAAACATCATGTTTGACCGATAATGTGCTTTCATATTGCCCCGGATGCGGACATGGCGTGGCTCACCGGATTACCATGGAAGTAATTGACGAAATGGGAATTCAGTCCGAAACTATAGGTATTGCACCAGTTGGTTGTTCGGTATTGGCCTATGATTTTATGAATATTGACATGCAAGGTGCAGCTCATGGAAGAGCTCCTGCTGTTGCAACAGGTATAAAAAGAGTATATCCTGAAAAATATGTTTTTACATATCAGGGGGATGGTGACTTAGCTGCAATTGGTACAGCAGAAACTATTCATGCTTGCAACCGGGGAGAAAATATCGTTATCATCTTCATTAACAATGGAATATATGGTATGACAGGTGGACAAATGGCACCTACCACCCTTGAAGGCATGCAGACTTCAACTTCTCCTTTTGGACGTGATGTTGAAAGAATGGGACATCCATTAAAAATGACAGAATTGGTTGCGACACTACCCGGAACTTGTTTTGTTACACGACAAGCTGTACACACACCTTCAGCAGTAAGAAAAGCTAAAAAAGCAATTCGCAAAGCTTTTGAGAACCAGAAAGAGAATAAAGGCCTGTCCTTTATCGAAATTGTATCAAATTGCAATTCAGGCTGGAAAATGACTCCGGTAAAATCAAATCAATGGATGGAAGAACACATGTTCCCATTCTATCCATTGGGAGATATTAAAGATGTATAAATAATTAGAAATTCGTTATCAGTCATTAGAAAAATATTTGCTCAAATGACTAATGACTAGTGACCAATGACAAAATCTAAAAATCATGACTGAAGAAATAATAATCGCAGGATTTGGAGGACAAGGGGTCCTTTCAATGGGAAAAATCCTTGCTTATTCCGGCATTATGCAGGATCAGGAAGTTAGCTGGATGCCATCATACGGACCTGAAATGCGCGGAGGAACAGCAAATGTTACTGTAATTGTAAGTGATGAACGAATTAGTTCACCAATCCTTAATGAATACGATACGGCCATAATCTTAAACCAACAATCACTTGATAAGTTTGAGAAAATGGTTAAACCAGGAGGTTTGTTGCTCTATGATAATAATGGTATCATCCACCCTCCTACCCGTAAAGATATTAATATTCAATTAGTTGAAGCAGCAAAGGAAGCAGCATTAATGGGTTCAACCAAAATTTTCAATATGGTGGTTTTAGGAGCTTATTTGAAGCTTAAACCAATTGTAAATATGGAAAATGTAATGAAGGGCTTGAAAAAATCAATTCCTGAACGACATCATAAATTATTGCCTATGAATGAACAAGCAATTAAGCGCGGACAGGAAATTGTGCAGGAAGTACAGGTTGTTTAATTTTTATTAAAAATAAGCTAAGCTACTTTTCATCTTTTTGAAAAGTAGCTTTTTCATTTAGGCTTATTTCTCAATTCTTACCCTTGCATCTACCACAGTGATTTTCTTACCCTTAGCCAAAAGTGGGTTGAAGTCCAACTCCTTAATCTCTGGTGCATGGTTTAACAAAGCACTCAATTTTAGCATAATATCAACAAAAGTTGATTCATCAATTGGTTCTTGTCCCCGTGCTCCCTTAAAAATTTTGTACGATTTTAAGGAGCGGATCATATTATGTGCTTCATTTTTGGATAAAGGTGCCAATCCGGTAGCAACATCTTTTAAAATTTCAATAAATATACCACCCAAACCGCATAAAATTAAATTGCCAAATGGTTTTTCATATTTTGCACCCATAAATAACTCTGTACCTGATAACATAGGTTGGAGTAGAACTCCGCTAGCATCCTGGATTTGCATCATTCGCTTAAATTCAGACAGCAGGAGTTCGTCAGTTTCAATATTTAGGGTAACGCCACCTACATCGGATTTATGCACAGGACCCACAACTTTCATTACCAGGGGATATGAAATTTCTTTTGCCTTATCAAGCAAATCAGAAGGTGAATTAACTACAAATTCTTTAACCCTGGGAATATTGCAGGCATCCATTAAAATTTGTACATTATCAGGGCTTAAATAACCAGATGAAGCAGCATCGATAACCTTTCTTATTTCTGAAGTATCAACTATTACACTATCTTTCTCCAAATCAGCAGGTTCGGGCGTATTGTATATTTTACCTAATGCCTCCCCTAATATCACTTCATCAGGAAAAAAACCATTCCCTTTTGAAACAAAATCCTTTACTTCTTCAGCAGCAACTGCCGTTGAAGGCAAAACGGGATAAATTGGCTTTAGACTTCCAAGCATTTTTTCATGCAAAAGATTGTACACATCAAATACCCTGGTGAGGCCTGGCGTTCCAAAAATTACCACCATTGCATCAATTTCATCAAATTTTTTGTTAACATATTCTATGATGGTGCCTAAATGCTGAGCAGTTCCGGTAGCCAGAAAATCAATAGGATTACTTACTGAAGACCCGGGATACAACTCGTCCAATAAAAATCTGGAATACTCATTTTTAATTTCTGGCACTATTAGTCCGTTCTTTGAAAGGGTATCTGTGAGCATTACAGCCGGACCACCGGCATGCGTAATTATTGCAAAACGTTTTCCTTTTGCCTTGGGCTGTTTAAAAGCACAAGCAACTGAAATTAAATCGTCGCGACCAAAACATCTTACAATACCAGCTTTCTTGAAAAGTGCATCTACAGCACTATCTGAACTAGCAAGAGCACCAGTATGCGACGAAGCTGCCCTACTGCCTGCAGCAGAGCTACCAGATTTGACTGCAGCAATTTTACATCCTTTTCGTATCAATGAAGCAGCATGTTTTAACAAAACCTGAGGCTTTTCCAGATTTTCAAGATACAATAATTTAATCTTGGAACTTGTCTCAGGGTTAAAAGATTCGTCCAGATGTTTGACAATATCTTCTACTCCTGTTTGTGCACTATTACCAACCGAAAAGACACTTGAAAATGATAAACCTTTTTGAATTCCCGACTCTAAAATAAATACAGCAGTTGCCCCTGATCCCGAAACTAAATCAGCTCCATTTGGATCCATCACAGGAATAGGTTCAGTAAATACACCATTATAAGCCGGAGTCAGCACACCTATTCCATTTGGTCCAATTAAAACACCATTAACTTTGTTAACAATTTCAACTATCTTATCTTCAATAACTTTGCCCTCATGACTGTGTTCGCTGAAACCAGCAGAAATAATGATAAAGGCTTTGGTATTTTTCTGGCTTGCAAGTACATTAACTGCCTCAACACAGAATTGTGCAGGAATAGCTATAATTGCCAGTTCAACGTTTGGCAAATCAGTTACATCGTTAAAACAATTGATCCCTTGAACCTGGTTTTCCTTTTTATTAACAACATAAAGTTTTCCGCTAAAATTTCCATCCAGGATGTTTTTTACAATTTTCCCCCCAGGTTTATTAATATCGTTTGAACCTCCTATTATAGCAATACTTTCAGGGTTCAATAGTTGTTTATTTATCATGATTCCAGCTTTTTTTGAGAGATTACAAAGGTAGGAATTTAACTTGCAAAAATGAACTAAATAGTTATGATTTAAGTCATTACAGAAAAGATAATGTAAAATTTTAAATACAAATATTACATCTGGTTTTTCATATTTATCACGTTCTTTTTCAAGATTTTATCTACACAATAACAACAAAATTGAATAAGATTAAAAAATTCTTATGCTGCATTTAGGCCCTGAATTTTATAATTTAAAAATAATTTCATAATTTTAAATGTTTATCATTTATTAACCAAAACTCACTTCCGATGAAACTCAAACTCTCATTATTAATTACATTATCATTTTTCTGGCTTTATGCTGCCGCCCAGGTTCAACCTAGAACAGCCGGGCAGGAAAGTAATAGCCAGGATAAGCAATACGACTTTACCGACAATAAAAATGGCACTTCAATGATGCCAATGATGGGCGATGTACTTCCGCTGATACAGTACATTGAAGACACCATGAAGGTGGAAATTGTAAGAATTGAATATGATTTAATTTTTAAAGACAAATCAAAGTATACCTATAGATTCCTGCACAATGGATGGAAATATGGAATTTTTGTTGTTGGAGATTACAGGATAAAAAAAATAAACATGAACTTGTTTATAAATGAAAATAAAGAATGGAAATTTTTATCCAGTACAAATAGCGAAAGTTATGTTGCTCTATTAAATGTTGAGCCAACAGAAGTGAAGGAATATGCCATAGAAATAAAGGCTGATGAATTTGCATCTGATTATAAAGCCGGACATTATGCAATTATTATATACCATTAATACAGCAAAGTAGTATCACTAATTTATTAATTTCTAAAATCAGTTTCTAATTATAAGAAGCTGATTTTTATTTTAACTCCTCTAAAGAAAAATAACAATTCACAATTTTACTCTCAAAAAAGAGTTTTAAATAGGCAATATATTAATATAATGAAAACATTAATTTTATAAATCAAGGTTTTCTTAGTTATTTTGCCATATTTATAATGAATTTTGAGTTATAATATCTTACTGAATAAATCGGGCTAAACAATATTTAAATTGATATAAATGAATTTTAAGGATGATGTTGAGGCTGTAGACGCCCTGAGGGCAGTAAATGAACGGCTGATGAATGAAATACGAAGGGTTATATTTGGCCAGGATCATATCATACAACAAGTATTAATCTCACTTTTTAGCGATGGACATTGCTTGCTTGTTGGCGTACCAGGACTAGCTAAAACATTATTAGTCAACACAATAGCCCAGGTACTTGGATTAAAATACAAACGCATTCAGTTCACGCCCGATTTAATGCCTTCGGATATAACAGGTTCAGAAATTTTAAGCGAAGCAAGACAGTTTAAATTTATTAAAGGACCATTATTTTCAAATATTGTGCTGGCCGATGAAATAAATCGTACGCCTCCAAAAACTCAGGCAGCTCTTTTGGAAGCTATGCAAGAAAAAGCGGTTACAGTTGCCGGTGAAAAGTACATTTTAGATAGACCATTTTTTGTACTGGCAACTCAAAATCCAATTGAGCAGGAAGGTACCTATCCATTACCCGAAGCACAACTCGATCGATTTATGCTCAATATTTGGCTCGATTATCCATCACTTGAAGATGAAATAACCATTGTTAACAATACCACAACTGATAATGTGCTTGAGTTGCAGCAAGTAATTTCTAACGAAGAAATAATCTATTTTCAACACCTTATCAGGCGGGTACCTATTAATAGAAATGTGGTGGAATATGCCGTAAGATTGGCGGCAAAAACCAGGCCCGGAACTGAAAATGCACATGAACTAGCTAACCAGTTTTTAAACTGGGGAGCAGGGCCCCGGGCATCGCAATATCTGGTTTTAGGAGCGAAAACCCACGCTGTCCTTAATGGCAAATATTCACCTGATATTGAGGATGTTAAAGCCTTAGCAATGCCCATTCTGCGCCACAGGATTGTAAGAAATTATAAGGCGGAGGCTGAATCATACAGCATTGAAAAAATTATAAATGAGTTGCTTGATTAATTTAATTGTCAAATTCAATTTAAATGAAATCTTATTATAGATTTGTTGGGATATTCCTACTGACATTGATAATCTCTACAGCTGCTTTAGGTCAAAAACCGAAACAGATTGTTATTGTAAATTCGGACACTGCTAGTGTGAATGAAATTCTCAGACCTGGGATAGAAAAACTGGTTGGTCATGTTATTTTAAAGCACGATTCTGCCTATATGTTTTGCGATAGTGCCTTTTATAACTCAAAACAACAGAATTTCAAGGCATTTGGAAGAGTACACGTACAAAGTCCCACAGAAGATATGTTGGATACCGTTAATCTTTGGGGCGACTCATTAAATTATTCGGGAAGGGATAAGGTTGCCCGCGTACGATCAAATGTAATCCTTCAGAAAGATAGTTTGTATTTATATACAGAAAATCTTGATTACAACATATCAGAGGATATTGGAAATTATTTTGACGGTGGAAGAACTTTAAATGGCGAAGATACTTTAGTGAGCCGCCTGGGCTATTATTATGCCAATGAAGATGAGATATTTTTTAAAGACTCTGTGAAGATCTTTAATCCAAAGTATACCATGTATTCTGATACACTGAAACATCATACCAAAAAGAAGGTATCATATATCCTTGGTCCTACTAACATAGTTTCAACTGACACAACAGGCAGTTTTCTTTATTGTGAAAATGGTTGGTACGATCATAACAG
>JARGGF010000310.1 GCA_029210905.1 Bacteroidales bacterium
TTTCTGTATCATATTTTTTAAGTTGGCTTACCAGTTTTTCAGCGGCAAGTAGCTCATCTTCAACTATTACAACATTCATGGTTTAAGTTTAGTTTAATTGATAACAGGCAATTTTACCGTAAAAAATCCGTCTTCATCAGATTTTATTACACTTTTTTTTGTCAATAATTCATACTGACTGTTTATGTTCTCAAGCCCAATATTATGGGAAATTTCAAGTATTTTTTTTGGTTGAAGGTTGTTTCGGATAACGAGGTAACCTTCCTCCCGGTAAAGTTCAATGTAGAGTGGTTTTTCATCTGAAATTGAATTATGTTTTATTGCATTTTCTATCAGAATTTGGGCGGCAAGCGGAACCACTTTAAAAATATCATCTTCATCAACACGAATTTCATAATTTAGATTATCAGCAAAGCGAACCTTCATAAGTTGCAGGTAATTCTCCAAAAATTGTTTTTCATATTTCCATTCAATCGTTTTTTTATTTTTTTGTTCCAAAACATATCGGTAAATATTAGATAACTTTTCAATAAATTCAACTGCCTGGTCCTGATCAATATAAACCAACGAACTCAAACTGTTTAAACTGTTAAACAAAAAGTGTGGATTCACCTGGTTTTTAATGGCTTCCAGTTGTAATTCTACGGCTTTTCGCTGAAGTGCTTCTTGTTTTAATAAACCTTGTTTCCACATTTTAAAAAACTCAATCCCTGTAAATAAAGTAAAAACATAAACCAAAATAAGTACCTGAAAAAGAAGCACATCCAGGGCCGAATCGGAAAAAGCAAACATGAATCCTTTGCCTGTAATCAACATCACAAGATAATGTAGGGTTATTGCAATGCCACTTGAAACAACAATCATGGCAAACAGTGAAACAAAAAACTTTTTTAAAGGACTATCCTTCCATTCAATTTTTTTTGAAATATATATCAAAACCAATTCATTACCTTTCATGATTGGAAAACCTATCAAAATTGAATAGGCGCAGTTGTAAAGCAATAAGATTGGTGTTTTTAAGAAATAGGGATTCATGAAAAAGGCAACAATATTGCCTATTACACTCAACATTAGAAAAATAAGAAGGTATTTCTTTATCAGTTTTAGCATATCTCAAATATAGATGATCTAAGAATGAATTGGAAAATAATTTTTGTCTCTTTCCCGATGGTTAATCAGCAGCAAGTTAGATTTCAAAACATCATGCAAAAATGCGCAATGATTTATAATTTTCTGCGCATTTTGCAATTTTTGAAGAACCATGTTTACGCCAGTTTGGATAACCTGATAAATATTAATTCTCTGATTGACAACCAGTCAAAATTTCATCGCAGTTTTCTTTACCCCAAATAGGAACCAATTGATTTTCAGGAACAAAAGTATCAAATTTTTCTTTTGCTAATAAAATAATGGGCAATGCTTTTTCTTTGCCACCTCCAAAAGCAGGTGGGGTATTAAATACTGCCTGTGCCTGGTTTAAATAGATTCGGGGATTTTCAGGGTTGATAGCCTTTGCCTGCTCCAAAAGTCCTTTGGCCAAAGGCATTAACTCCATAGCTTTCATCTGATCAATGCTCATTTCAATGTAATAGCTCAATACTTTTATCACCATTAATTCAGTTTCTTCCTTTTTCACCTTTAGGCCAGCATCAATCATTTTTCTGGACTTTTCAATGAATTGCATTTTTTTATCATTTTCTGTTTCGGTTACACCAGCCAAAAAGTTGTAATATGAAGCGTAATACCAGGCTGTCCATTCCGATTTTTCTGCCATGGCAATTCTTTCAAAACTGTTTGCTAAATCCTGAAATTCAGCTACTTCTTTTGCAGTTTTTGCCTTTTCAAGATGCGTCAGCATAACTTTTGTAAATTTTTCATTTTGAGCACTTAAGCTCGCGTACATTAACATAAATAAAGTAATAATTTTTATGGTCTTCATAATTAAATATTTTATTGATTAATAAATAGTTACATTGTTATTTAAACATTAGATAAAAGCCAACAACAAACAGTCTTTTTGTCATCGGTTTTATGGGATAATTCTGGTAATTACCTTGATTATCAGGTAAACCTGAATAATTGTAGCCATAAACATGGTTAAATCCCAAAACGTTGTTTGCATTGGCAAATACGGCTACCATTTTATGATAAACTTTGAATAATTTGGTCACACTTAAACTAATGTCGTGATAAGCAGGCGTTGATATATATTCATTTGTCTGAATATTAGTATTATACCAGTCTTTACAGCTTGCATAGGTATAAGTTACTGCAATTAAGGTGCTTATTTTTTCCACCTGGTATTTTATTACTGCATTAAAAGTGTGGGGTGAAACGTAATAAGGCGTTTTCTCGGAAAAATTATTTTTATAATCCCTCTTTGTGTCTATGAATGAGTAGGATAGCCAATAATCCAAATTTTTAATCGATTTGCTGTCGCGCCAAAAAACATCCAGCCCCTGTGCATAACCTTTTCCTTCATTTGTATAACTGAATGGATCTGCATTATACAAGGATTCGTATTTGACCAATTCGTTGTAATTTTTACGATACATTTCTATTCTAAATATTCTGTCATCTTTCTGAAACTGATAATTAACAATATAATGTGTAGCTTTTTCAGATTTTAATTGGGGAGCATAAATCAGGTAGTTATCTTCAGGGCGCTGATTAAAACCTCCATATGCAAATGATAATTGCGACCCCGGTGCCATTTGGCAGGTAAGTGATAACCTGGGTGAAATATTCCAGTCGTTCTGCAAAGAGGTATATTCGGTTCGAACACCCATTCTTATTGCCACACGGTTTCTTATATTTATCTCTGATTCAATATATTGCGCGGCAGTATGATCATTAAACCCATTGGTATAAGACATTGAAGTTGAATCCTGATAATAGTTCTTGCTAAAGGAATAATGGCTGCTTTCTTCCCCATATTTTATGGAAATATTATTGGTAATTTCGTTAATTAGGTTAAATCGCTGGTGCGCAGAAAATACTATTTCCGATAATTTATCCGCATCAAAATCAGTATTGGTTCTATCATGAGTGAAGCCCAAACCAGCTTTTACGCGCCATTTGTCCGAGAGCTTATCTGTGTAAACACCGTTTAAATAATTATTCAGGTTGCCTAAATTAATATTGCTGGCCGCAAAACTATCTCCCTGAACATTATATTTTAAGGATGAATAATTCCAATAGCTGGAACCATTCCGTATTTGCCATGTTTCATTCGATAAAGAGCCGTTCCCCCAGCCCTGAAAGGATAACGGTTCCATTCCATATTTTTACGAACCAGGGGATAATAAAGTCCCATGTCATTATAATCCAAAGAAACAGAAAGCGAAGATCTTTCCCAACGCTGAGTATGCGAAGCATTTAATCCAACAGACATCAACATAAGGGAACTTTCGGTGGCATTTGCAATTCCTACTGTGTTTAAATTTAGTGCTGAGGAAAGGGCTTGACCAAATTCGGCAGAATAACCACCTGTGCTAAAAACCGTACCCGAAAAAAGCAGGGGTGAAAAGTTGGATCGGGTAGCTATATCAGGCATCTTTGCCATATACGGTCTCACTACCGGCATGCCATCAACAAAGGTTTTAGTTTCGTAACCTTCCCCACCTCTTACAAACAATCCCCCCTCATTACCAACAATTTGCGAACCTGGCAAAGAACTTAATGCACCGTAAATATCACCCACAGCGCTAGGGGTTGTCGCAATATCCATAGGTTTAAGCACCAGGGACTTAACCGTCTCCCCGGTTTCAAAAGCTCCTGCTGAAATTACTATGGTTTGCAGTTCTGAATCATCATCTTTAAGTTGAATTTGAAGATTAAGGTAATCATGGCTTAACTCAAGCTCTTTTTCAACGGCTTTCATTCCAATAAAACTCACAACGAGTGTTTGTTTTCCGGTTTCACTTGTTTCGAAACTAAAACCCCCCAAACTATCTGTTGATGTTCCATCGTAGGTGTTTTTCAGATAAACATTTGCACCTGCAATTGGTTCATCCTTGGAATCTAAAACAACACCCTTAACTATAAATTGACCAATCAGGTTTAGGGATAAAGTAAGGGATGCAATGATTAATACAATTTTTTTCATGACTTCATATTTAATTATAAATCAAAGGTCTGTACTAAAAAGCAGCATGAAAATTTTTAGTTTCCGGATGGTAGAATATTGTAGATGAATTGAAAAAATCCGGGAGTGATCGGTATTATTGTTTACAACTGAATGCCCCAAAAAATATGTAGCATTGGATTAGAATTTCATTTTGGTTCTAATTTAACATCCCTTAAACACCCTTAACATATTTTCACATAAAAACGCCTATAACCCTTACCTGGTTTGACAGACAGGTGATTTTTGTTGATGAAATTCAGCAACTTTTTTGAAATAACTACGTAAAATAAAGTAAGGAGTTTCTCCATCATTAAAATATTTAATTATGATACGGAAAAACATCACTCTAGCTGGCATCGTGCTAATTGTAAGCGTTCAGTTTTCTTGCTTTGACAGGAATAACTTTGCCGGTATTACACAAACTACTGAAATAGAAACCGAAACCGAAATGAGCCAGTTGCTGGCTGCTACTTTTGAAAATGTTAATGACACAGTATACCTTGCTTTTCGTGGCTGCAAATTGGTAACCACTCCTTTAATAAATAGATTTTACTCTGAAAATCAGTATCTTCCGGTATGGACAACTACAAGGAAACCCAACCACGATGCAAGGGAACTTATGCGCCTGTTTGCCAGGGCAGCCTATTACGGGCTTGACACCAGCTTTTATCAGTTTACAGACTTAAAGGAACTTTATTACCTGCTTAGTGATAAAAAGGATCCTGATGTTAAAAGCAAAGCCCTGGAATATGAATTATTGATGACTCATAATTGTTTTAAAATGATGAGCCATTTAAAAAATGGAATAATTCAACCGGATACAGCTCTTTATGGGCGTCACTATGCTACTTATCCAGCTAATTTTGCAGAAAAATTAGGCGAATTTATTAATACCGGGTGGCTGACGGAAGGCATGCTCGATTTGCAGCCCAAAACTTTTCAATATACACAGCTTCAAAAAGGATTAGCGCTGTTCCTGAATCAAACTTCTTTAAGAACAGATTCCTTCTTTATACCGGATCCTATATCAGATTCGCTAAAGGCCTATACCATAGCAAGCCAAATTTTAGCCGCCAATAATTTCTATGATCCTAGCTACAAAGCAAAAGATTTTGCTGATTTTATGATGAATCAGGTTGCTAATTTTGATTTCCAGCCTATTGATTATCAGGGCAATTATTATTTAAAACCTGCACAGGATACCGTTTTTATCGAAGCTTTGAAAAATTTTCAAAAAGCACATGGTTTACATCCAGATGGAATGATTGGAACCAATACAAAAAATGCCTTACAGATAAGCAACAGGGACCGTTTTGAACAAATTGCAATCAACCTTGAGCGCCTTAAATGGGAAAAACACAAACCAGCCAGGTACGTTTACGTTAATTTGCCTTCGTATAAATTAAGAGTTGTGGATAATTACCTGACCATAAAAACCTACAATGTAGTAGTAGGTGCACAATGGACCAAAACCCCATTATTTAACAGCAAAATTGAATACTTTATAACCAACCCCAGGTGGTATGTTCCTCTTTCCATTTCAAGAAATGAAATATTGCCACGCATAAAGAAAGATTCAACTTATCTGGCAAGGCATAGTTACAGCGTATATGATGAGAACAGTAATCCAGTTAAAAATGTGGATTGGACGCAGATAGAAAGCGGGAATTTTAACCTTCGTTTTCAACAAGCAGCAGGCAGTGGCAATGCCATGGGAAAAATTAAGTTTTATTTTGATAGCGGTCCATACAATGTACTGATACACGATACCAACGACAAAAGTAAGTTCAGCAAAGAGTTACGTGCCTATAGCCATGGATGTATCAGAATTTCGGAGCCTCTGGAGTTTGGCCAGGCATTACTCACACTTGATAATCCGCAATGTACTGATTCACTTTCACTTTGGATCAGTTCAGGGCAAACCAGAAAATATGAATTTTCAGAGCAAATTCC
>JARGGF010000311.1 GCA_029210905.1 Bacteroidales bacterium
TAATGGGTGTACTGGTATATTTAATATTTTTTAAATTTAATAATTATTTTAATAAATCTATGAGTCAAACAATTAATATCGATCCAATCTCTGGAGCAATAAAAGGGACAAAGAAGATTTTCGTTAGTGTGTTAATATCACTTGCTATTATTATTTTTCTAGTAAATGCTATCCGTATAGTTGATGCTGGAGAAACTGGCGTTTATTCTTTATTTGGGCAAGTAAAAGACAATGAAGTTAAATCTGGGATACATGTCATTAATCCTTTTGCCAAAATAACTCCGATGTCAATTAGAACAGAGGAATATACCATGAGCATAACTAAAGGTGAGGGGAAGATATCAGGAGCGGACGCTATAACCTCTTTAACAAAAGAAGGCCTTAGTGTGGATCTTGATATGACTGTTCTTTATAGAATAGAGGAAAATAAGGCTTCGGATATATATGAAACCGTTGGACTTAATTTTGAAGACAAGATATTGAGACCGTCAATCAGGACGTCTATCAGAGATGTTATTGCTCAGTATGAAGCAAAAGATATTTATTCCAAAATAGCCCCAAATCAGAAAGATGCTTATTATCAATTGGTTTATCATCCGGTAGTAGCTTGTGCTAACCTTAATGCCTTATACCTGGCACATGCAAAAAATAGCTGGTATGCAAGGCAGGGAAGGGCAGCAACTAATGATATGGCACAAGAGGTAAAGGAATTGTTTAGGATGGATTCTGTACTTACTGATTATTACCATACTAAGCTAGCTAATGGCAAATGGAAACACATGATGGCCCAAACCCATATTGGCTATGATAATTGGCAACAACCAGAAAAAAACAAAATGCCAGAGGTGAAGCAAATTGAGCTGCCTGAGAAAGGGAAATTGTGTTTTACAATTGAAGGCAACGATAATTATTGGCCAGCAGAAATGAGCCAGGCCAAACTTCCAAACTTTGATTCATTTAATAAGCAAGTGTATGATATAGAGCTATATAACACAGGCAAAGCTGCACTTGAATATCAGCTTTCGGCCTCAGATTCATGGGTTGTTATTTCGGCTCATAAGGGCAAATTGGAAAAACAAACCAGAATTTCAATCAGCATTGATTGGGATAAAGTAAAAACTGGTCTGAACCAATCAGTATTAAAAATCAAATCCGATGGTAATGAATATACTATTGAGCTGGTGGCCCAGAAATTTGATAAAGAAGTAGTAGAACAAGCCAAAGGTTTTATAATAAACAATGGTTACATAAGCATAGAGGCATCAAGCTTTAGCAGGGCAATCAATTCAAAAACTATTTCGTGGGAAATTATTCCCGGGCTGGGTAGAACAAAATCTGGAGTTAGTGCCTTCCCTGTAACCGAAAAGGTTGAAAAAGCGGTGGATGGAAGCCCTGCCCTTGAATATGATTTTTATTTACCAGAAAAGCCGAAAAATGGGAAATTGTCAGTGAATATTTATCTATCTCCCACACTCAATTTCCCTAAAGGGAAAGGGCTGCACTATGCAGTTTCTATCGATAATGAATTGCCACAATTGATTAATATGCACCAGGGAACTGAAGTTGCTGACTGGAAATATCCCGATTGGTGGAATCAGGCGGTATTAAATAATATTATTATAAAAACATCTGAACATGTTGTGAACGAGCAAGGTAGGCATGTCCTGAAATTTTGGAGAATTGATCCTGGTATTGTTCTTCAAAAAATAGTTATTGATGCTGGCGGATTAAAAGCATCCTATTTGGGACCACCAGAAAGTATTCAAATCAATTAATTTAAAAATATTACTTATAAACAATCATTTTAACAATTCATTTTTATGAGCAACAATTTACAAAAGGTGTCGGTAATTGAAAAAATTGGTTACAGTTTAGGAGATTTGGCCGCCAACCTCGTTTTTCAATCATTAATTACCTATCTGGCTTTTTTCTATACTGATATCTATGGACTTAAAAACAATGATGCCTCCCTTGTAATGCTCGTTGTTGGTCTTACTGCTGCATTTTTATTTAATCCAATTATTGGGGCGCTGGCTGACAGGACCAAGTCAAGGTGGGGGAAATTCAGGCCCTGGATACTATATACCTCTATTCCTTTAGGAATAATAGCATTGTTGGCATTCACCACCCCTGATTTTTCGTACAAAGGCAAATTAATCTATGCAGCAGTTACCTATACCTTATTATTGTTACTTTATGCAGCTAATAACCTGCCATACTCTGCTTTAAGCGGTGTAATTACCGGTGATATGGCCGAGCGGAACAGCATATCCTCAATTCGGTTTGTAGCCGTGATGTTCGCACAGTTTTTTGTACAGGTTTTTATGTTACCAATCATTGAATACGCTGGCGGTGGGGATAAAGCGGCAGGTATTGAATCAGTAATGACCTGGTTGGCAATAATTGGTTCCATCATGCTGTTGATCACATTTTTTACTACAAGAGAGCGGATTATACCTACGCTTGAGCAAAAATCTACCTTAAAAGAAGATTTATCAGATTTAGTCAGGAATAAACCCTGGATCATTATGCTGCTTGTAACCATATTAATATTTATTACCCTGGCTATGAAGGGAGGTTCTTATGTTTACTATTTCAATAACTTTGTTGATGGGGCTGCTTTAGCAAGCTTTATTGCTCCTATTTTAAATTTTCTTTCTTCTATCGGAATTAATTTTTTTGGTTCCGATCCTGTTTCTGCCGGATTTGGATTATTTAATGCCGGTGGAATCATTTTTATGATAGTAGGTATCTCATTGTCTAAAAAACTTGCCGATAAGTATGGCAAAAGGGATGTTTTTATGGTAGCCCTGGTCATTTCTACACTATTTATCCTGATTTTTTATTTCTTTCCTTCTCAAAGTGTGGTAATGATGTTTTGTTCTCAAATACTGCATGGTTTTTTCTATGGAATAACCATACCGGTTCTTTGGGCTATGATTGCGGATGTTGCCGATTATTCTGAATGGAAGACCAACCGCCGTGCCACTGCCATTATATTTTCGGCTATGATGGTTGGACTTAAAGCAGGGTTAGCCATTGGAGGAGCTTTAGTTGCCTGGATTTTAGGATTGTATGGCTATGTTAATAAGGATGCGATAACTCTGGTTCAGGAAATTGTTCAACCCGAATCAGTTGCTCAGGGCGCCAAAATGCTGGTAAGTATTTATCCGTCAATTCCTTTTTTAATGGGGGCAGGGCTACTTTTCTTTTACGAGATAAATAAGAAAAAAGAAGTTCAAATAGAGCAGGAATTAATTGAAAGAAGAAAAACTAAAAATAATAATGTTTAACATCTCAATTCAAATCCAGAATTAAAAATTAAAATATGAAGAACTATAGAAAATTGCCATTCAACTTTGTGTTTGTATTGCTTGCCATTACTCTCATAGGATGTGCTGAGCAAAATGATAAAAGTAATGTGGCTGAGCTATCACTCAAACAGGCGCTAGATAACAAATTCCTTATTGGGGTAGCCATGAACACTCCTCAGATTGAAGGTGTAGATACTACTGGAATTCAGTTGATTAACGAACATTTTAATTCCATTGTGGCTGAAAATTGTATGAAAAGTGAAGTTATTCAACCAGAAGAAGGAAAGTTTGATTTTAATCTGGCAGATAAATTTGTTGAGTTTGGTAAAAAAAATAACATGTTTATCATTGGCCATACTTTAATTTGGCATTCTCAGGCACCAAAATGGTTTTTTGTTGATGAAAAGGGAGCTACTGTAAGCAGGGAAGTTCTGATTGAACGAATGAAAACACATATAACTACATTAGTATCAAGATATAAAGGCCGGGTAAATGGCTGGGATGTGGTGAATGAAGCCATTGTTGAAGATGGCTCATTCAGAAAAAGTAAATTTTATGAAATTATTGGGGAAGATTTTGTAAAGCTGGCCTTTCAATTTGCCCATGAGGCAGATCCTGATGCAGAATTATATTACAATGATTATTCCATGGCGCATGAAGGAAGAAGAAATGGAGTGGTGAACATGATAAAAAACCTTCAAAATCAAGATGTTAAAGTTGATGGAATAGGAATGCAAGGTCATTGTAACATGGAGTTCCCTGCTATTGATGAATATGAAAAAAGTTTGATGGCTTTTTCAAATCTTGGTGTAAAAGTAATGATTACAGAATTGGATATTACTATTTTGCCCAGCCCAACAAACAATGAGGGTGCCGATGTGGCACTTAATAAAGCGTATTCTGACGAAATGAACCCTTATTCAAAAGGTTTGCCCGATTCTGTAGCCCTTAAGTTGCATGACAGGTACCATGCGCTCTTTAAACTTTTCTTAAAACACAGTGATAAAATTAGCCGTGTTACATTATGGGGGCTTACTGATTCACAATCGTGGAGAAATTATTGGCCAATTAGGGGCAGGACTGATTATCCTTTATTGTTTGACCGGGAGTATAAGGCCAAGCCAATTGTTCAAACTATCATTAACGAAGCTTCATTAGCTAAATAAATAGCCAAAAATCAGAATCTTTGACTTTTCGGAAGAGACTCATTGATAAAATAAAAAAAAGGTATAAAATGAAAGAGCCCAGATATTTAGTAAATGATCCATACACTGCTGATCCATCTGCCCATGTGTTTAATGGTAAAATTTATATTTACCCTTCACATGATATCGAATCAGGAATTCCTGAAAATGACAATGGTGATCATTTTGATATGCGCGATTACCATGTATTTTCAATGGAAAGTATTGATGGAGAGGTTGTTGATCATGGAGTTGTATTAGATGTAAAAAATATTGCCTGGGCTGGTCGCCAATTATGGGCGCCAGACGCAGCGTTTAAAAACGGGAAGTATTATTTATATTTCCCTTTAAAGGATAAAAACGATATTTTCAAAATAGGTGTTGCAATAAGTGATAAACCAGAAGGCCCTTTTATCCCACAGGAAAACCCGATAAAAGGCAGTTATAGTATCGATCCTGCTATTTTGGACAACGGGGATGGGAAATTTTATATGTATTTTGGGGGTTTATGGGGCGGACAATTGCAACGATACCGCAATAACAAAGCCATGGAATGTGGGGCCGAACCTGCTGATAATGAGCCAGCTTTGTGTGCAAAAGTAGCTGCATTGAGTGATGATATGCTTGAATTTTCGGAAGAACCCAAAGATGTGGTAATCATAGATGAAAGTGGTGCCCCTTTAAAAGCTGGTGATCACGACAGAAGGTATTTTGAAGGCCCCTGGATGCATAAATATAAAGGGAAATATTATTTTTCCTATTCTACAGGGAACACACATAAATTATGTTATGCCATAGGAGAAAGTCCATACGGGCCTTTTGAGTACAAAGGAGTTATTCTTACTCCGGTAGTTGGATGGACTACACATCATTCTATCTGTGAGTTTAAGGGTAAATGGTACCTTTTTTATCACGATAGCAAACCTTCGGGTGGAAAAACATGGCTAAGGAGCATAAAAGTGATTGAACTTAATTACAATGAAGATGGCACTATTAATACCATTGACGGTATGATATAAGAAGCTCTAATTTTAGGTTTTCAATTAATAGCTGGTTAATAGAACGCCTGGTAGCAAATAGAATCGCCTGCAAGGTGTTCTTAAATAAATTCTATAAATCGTAAAAAAATAATGAAGAAAGTCCTATTTCTATTTTCTGTTATAACTATTTCTTTTTCATCCTGTATTAATAAGCCAAACAGTAAGTTAATTGATGGGAAAGCTCATTTTGAGTATTTTAAGTACACTGGCAATGATGCTTATTTTAATGAAAACAAACTGGAAGAAGGACAGTTTTACAACCCTGTTTTGCCTGGTTTTTATCCGGATCCCAGCATTTGCCAAAAAGGAGATGATTTTTACCTTGTCACCTCCACTTTTTCCTTTTTCCCAGGGATACCAATCTTTCACAGCAAGGATTTGGTGCACTGGAAACTAATTGGTCATGTACTTGACAGGCCTTCGCAATTAAACATCGTTGATCAGCCGGTATCATATGGGATATTTGCCCCTGCTATTTCCTATAACCCTCATAATGAGATGTTTTACTTAACAACAACTTTTGTTGGAGGTGGGGGAAAC
>JARGGF010000312.1 GCA_029210905.1 Bacteroidales bacterium
CAAAGAATTGTTTAATAAAGATTTATATAAGGTTAATGCAGGCTATGAGGCGGAATTTAAGGAAGCTATGCAAAATATTAGCCAGAATAAACCAAAAAGCTTACAGATTTTCAGAAAAGAAATTAACCAGGAAGTTTATGTGTCCTTCTTTCCAATTGTGCTGGGTCGTGATGGAAAAGTCTGGGCAATAGTAACTGAAACGCCCTTGAATATTTTAACAGAGGCATCAGATAAGATTTTTAAAATCACCATTATTGCAGGAATAATAGGTGTGATAGCACTTTCGGTATTACTTTATTTTGTATTAAATGCCATTACAAAAAAATTATTGGATGTTTTGGAATTCTCGCAAAAAATAAGCACCGGGGATTTAAGGACACAAATTAATATTCACTCAAACGATGAAGTTGGACGCCTGGCTGAATCAATGAATTCGATGGCTATAAAATTAAAGACCATTGTTACAAGCATATCAAATAGTTCAGACCATATCAATTCAACCAGTTTAAATATCACCAATTATTCAGGTGAATTGTCAGATGGCGCAAACGATCAGGCCTCTTCAGCTGAAGAAGTTATGGCCTCAGTAGAAGAAATGGGGGCAAACATCCATAACAATACTGAAAATGCTAAGGCTACTGAAAAAATTTCAACTGCAGCGCTTGAAGGAATTAAAAACGGCAGCAAATCAGCCAATCAAACCATCAATTCTATTTCTGAAATCGTACAAAAAGTGAGTATTATTGGCGAAATCTCAAGGCAAACCAATATTTTAGCCCTGAATGCGGCAATAGAGGCTGCACGTGCCGGCCAATTTGGTAAAGGATTTACGGTGGTGGCAAATGAGGTGAAAAAACTGGCAGAGCGTGCCCAGGAAGCCGCTGCTGAAATTAATGCCATTTCGGAAAAAGGAGTAAGTATTTCTAAAGCGGCTGAAAAAGAACTGGCACAGCTTGTGCCCGACATTGAAAAAACGGCATTTCTTGTACGTGATATAACAGCTGCCAGCGCAGAGCAAAGCAGTGGCGCTGATCAAATACAAAATTCCATACAGTTATTGAACAATGTTGCTCAAAAAAACGCCCTACTTTCTGAAGAATTAAATACAAAAGCCCAACATCTTATTAACGAAGCTAAAGAATTAAGAAATAATATTAATTTCTTTAAAATATAACTTAACTAACCCTCCATATTAACAATATAAGCTGGTTTTATTACTTTTAATAAAAACGTATTGTATATAATATAAATTTATACTAAATTGGAACAGTTTTACCTTTAATTATTTGATAATTAAATTTAGCCAATCATGTATAAATACTTGCAGAATTTCAGTCTAAAAAACACCATTCTTTTTGCAGTTCTTTTTTTCTCATCTATAATATTCTCATTTACAATACTTTACCTGAGTTATAATGTGAGTGAAAATACGAAAAAAGATTCAGAAACTATTGTTGACAGATACACCATGGGTTATGCACTTCAGCTGCAAGGTTTATTAAATGAAACGCTGAGTATAACCAGAACCCTTGCATATTCATTTGTTGAGAACAGAGATTCAAGTCTTGATCAAATTAATAAAGTAAATAAAAGTATTCTTACGAATGCCCTGGATAAAAATCCAGATTTTCTTTCCGTCTGGTTTGATTGGGATATAAAAACAATAGACCCAAATTATAAAACCAAATTTGGCCGGGTAGGTAATGTTTTATACAAGGAAAGTAATGGAACTTATGCGCTGAACAGGCACCTAAAAGATACATCAGATATTGAAATTGAAAATGATTATTCACTGGCCCGCAGGGTTAGAAAAGAAGCTGTTGGCGAACCATACTTTGATGAAACAACCAAAGGTTTAGCTGGAATTCTTATGGTAAGCCCAACAGTGCCAATTGTTAAGAACAATGAATTCCTGGGCTGGGCAGGTATTGATTTAGATATGAGGCACATACAAAGTATTGTTGCAGAAATCAAACCATTCGCCAAATCCATTGCCTATTTAGTTTCTCCGGGAAATGCAATTGTTGCTCACACTGATAAAAGTTATCATAAAAAAAGTATTATTGACATTAATCCAAATCATACAAAAGAGTATACCGAAGCTTTAAATAATGTAAAAAAAGGGAATCCATACAAATTCATCTATAAAAACGATGAAGACAAGGAGGTTTATGTTTCTATGATTCCGCTTACCATTGGACATGATAATGAAATTTGGATGCTCGCTACTGAAACCGCAATAAATGAAGTTCTTGCCAAATCGCAAAGTGTGTTTTTATTTACCATTGTTTCTGGTGCTATTGGGATATTATTACTTTGTATCATTATTTACTTTATTTTAAAAAGCATAACTAAAAGATTACTCCTTGCTGTTAATCATTCACAAAAAATAAGCGATGGGGATTTAACCAGCAAAATTGACATACAAGGTAAAAATGAAATTGCAGTTTTGGCTAAATCCCTGAATTCGATGACTGATAACCTAAAATTTCTCATAAGTTCGGTTAAAAAAAATTCAGCCTTAATCAATTCAGCCAGTGATGAAATCATAAACATGTCTGATGATATCTCAAAAAGTTCATCCAGCCAGGCAGCATCCGTAGAGCAAGTGATGGCCTCGATAGAAGAAATGACTTCAAACATTCACAACAACAGCGACAATGCCAAACAAACTGAAAAAATTGCTGAAAATGCTTTAAACGGAATTAAGCACGGGAGTAGTTCGGCCCACAATACCGCAGATTCAATAAATAAAATTGCTGAAAAAATCTCAATCATACAGGAAATTTCGAGCCAGACCAATATTCTGGCATTAAACGCTGCCGTTGAAGCAGCCCGCGCCGGTGAAAATGGACGTGGTTTTGCGGTTGTGGCCAGTGAGGTTAAAAAACTGGCAGAAAAAGCACAGGCAGCCGCAACAGAAATAAATGATTTGTCGGCAAAAGGAGTTGAAATATCAGACCTTGCTGAAAAAGAGTTAACTGAATTGCTTCCGGAGATTGAAAAAACTACCCAATTGGTAAGAGAAATTGCCAATGCCAATCTCGAGCAAAGCCATGGAGCTACTGAAATACAGAATGTTATTCAACAATTAAACAATATCGCCCAGAAAAACGCCCTTGTTGCTGACGAATTAAATTCAAAAGCAAAAAGCCTATCAAAAGGAGCCCAAAAGCTGAAAAATTCAATTGATTTGTTTAAGATCTGACTCCCATAATTAAAGACAATAACATTTTTAGCAATGCGCTATATTAAACTAACAGTTATAAAAAAGGAGTTGCAATTGCATTCTTCTTTCTTCATTTTAATGTTTTCATAAAAATAGTTTAACATTCTTTATTCCAAATATTTACAATTTTGTTAGCTGAAAGAAAATTCAGTATTAAAAGAACTATCTTTACAGCTTTTGATCGATTCAAAAAACAAAATAATTCTTCGTCTTTCAATGAATATTCTATTAACCACAATAAATTCAAAATATATACACCAGAATCTGGCAATCAGATTGTTATATGCGCTAAATAAAGATTTTCCCGGATTAAACTGGAGAGAGTTTATCAATAAAGATGGTGTTGACGAAATTGCTTCGTATTGCTCAAATTATCAGCTAGTTGCTTTTAGTTGTTATATTTGGAATATTACAAAAATACTTGCTGTTGCAACAAAAATAAAACTCCTGAATCCTGATTGTAAAATACTTTTAGGTGGCCCGGAAGTTTCATACGAGTGGCAAGAAATTATTGAATTAGCTGATATTGATTATATTATACAGGGCGAAGGCGAAGTTCCCTTCTCTTCTTTTCTTAAATCATTTCCATATCTGGAAAATGTTCCGGCTTTGGTTTGGAAAAAAGAAGGGATTGTTATTCAAAACAGTGCTTCCTGCATTTTTGATCTTCAGCACCTTGAGGATATAAATCCCTACATCTATGATTCTGACGAAGATTTAAAAACAAAGATCTGTTACATCGAAACTTCACGTGGTTGCCCACATACTTGTGAGTTTTGCCTGGCCGGACTTGATAACAAAGTCCGTTATCTGCCTCAAAAAAATATCGAATCAAACCTATTGTATTTAATTGAAAATGGTAAAACAATAAAATTTCTTGACAGAACTTTCAATACCAATCCTAAATTTGCGATTTCCATTTTTAACATTATTCTCAGAAATTACAAACCCGGCAATATATTTCAGTTCGAAGTTAAGGCGGATATTCTTCAAAATGAATTAATTAAGTTCATAAGAGAGCAGGTACCCAAAGGAATTTTCCGTTTTGAAATTGGCATTCAAACTTTAAACTCAAAATCAAACAAGGATGTAAAACGAAAGCAGAATTTCGAAAATATTAGAAAATTCGTAGAAAAAATTTCAGATAAAGTAGAACTACACCTCGATTTAATTGTCGGACTGCCATACGATTATTTGGCGGATATTAAATACAGCTTCGAAGAAGTATTTAAACTTTTTGCACCTGAATTGCAACTTGGTTTCTTGAAATTTTTGAAAGGAACACCCATCCGAACTAACTACCAACTGCATGATTATAAATTTAATCACCTTCCACCCTATCAGATCATCGAAAGCAAATACCTGAGTAAAGCAGCGATCAATAAAATAACAATACTTGAAAAAGCGCTTGAAATTTACTGGAACAAAAAAAGAACAATTCACACTTTGAAATATATTGCCTCAAATTACGCTATTTTTGATTTTCTTCAAGGATTGGGAAAATATTTTGAAACAAAGTATGGGTTTGGAAAGTATGATCTAAATGAAATCTATTCAGGTATTTATGAATATTCAAAGCTGAACTTTCCCGAAAATGATATTCTTCCTCAACTGATTGCACTCGATTATTATCAGCAATATAAAGTGCAGCCCAAAACGCAATTTCATCAGGAAATAGACAGACCTCTGAAATACAAAATATTAAATGATCTTCATTTGAACCACAATAAATTCAGATTCCTTGTACTGTCTTTTAATTTTAACATAAAAAAATACCTGGAAAAAAACATCGTGGAGCTCGCTGATTATCTTCTTATTATACAATACAACGGGGTCAGTTTACCCCAATTAATTTTTTGCAATGAATAGATTTTTTTAGAATTTGTTGTGAAAAATGCAAGCATAACAAATCTTAGTCAACTTAAAATACTAATGTTCCATTATCATGGAGCACGAAAAACCAAATAACTTAGCTAAGTATTTGTCTGTATTGATAATTAACATTACTTTTGCACGAATTTTAAATTTTTAATATATATAATTATGCCTGTAAAAATCAGATTAGCACGACACGGTCGTAAATCAAAGCCGTTTTTTCACATTGTGGTAGCTGACAGCAGGTCGCCACGGGATGGCAGGTTTATCGAGAGGATCGGATCTTACAATCCGAATACCAATCCGGCAACTATCGACTTAAACTTCGATAATGCATTAGCTTGGATGGAAAAAGGTGCACAACCAACCGAAACAGCCAGAGCCATTTTATCATATAAAGGCGTGCTGCTTAAACACCATCTTTTAAAAGGAATGCGAAAAGGTGCTTTAACCGAAGAACAAGTTGAAGCAAAATTCGCTGCCTGGTTAAAAGAGAAAGAAAATCAAATCCAATCGAAAATCGATGGATTGCTTAGCAAAAAAGAAGCTTCTCAAAAAGCCCAGTTCGACGCTGAAACTAAAATTAAAGAAGAACGAGCTGCTGCAATTGCTAAGAAAAAATCAGATCTGGCTGCTGCACTTAGAAAAGCCGAAGCTCCTGAAACCACTGAAGAAGAAACAGAAACTGCTGAAGAGGTAGTTGAAGAAGTTGCTGAAGTTGTGGAAGAAGTGAAAGCGGAAACTACAGAAGAAGTAGTTGAAGAAGTGAAAGCTGAGGCTGAAACTACTGAAGAAGTAGTTGAAGAAAAGAAAGCTGAAGATTCAGAAGAGAAAAAAGAGGAGTAAAAAAACTCCAAATGAAGAAAATCCAATTAAAACAAATTGGTTCATTTACAAAAACTCATGGAATACATGGCGATTTAGCCCTGTACTTAAATGAAAATGTATCATTTGATTTAATTGATAAAGG
>JARGGF010000313.1 GCA_029210905.1 Bacteroidales bacterium
ATGTTATTTTCACTGAAGCGAACATGTATCTTCCGGTACCTGCAGGGGAAATTTTACAGGATCCTGAATTGGCCAACCCTCCGGTTCCATATTATACTAAATAATTAATATAAAAATTTTATGAAAATGAAAAAGACATATAAAACAAGGCACATATTTTTGCAGGTCTTTATTCTGATATTTGCGGTCACATTTACCTCATGTATAAAAGATACTGATGGAAGTCCTGAAACTACTGCGGGAAATCCTTCACTTGAAAGTATTACTCCTGAAGAGGGCTCTGGTGGTGCATTGGTTACCATTAAGGGTTCAGGGCTTGGTGATATACGATCAATTGTATTTGATTTAAATGATGTTCCTGCTGGTGTTACACCTACGTTGAATACTGAATCTAGCATCTTGTTTCGGGTACCTGATACTGCTTTTGGCGGACCACAGAAAATTATACTTACAAATAGTGATGGAAAAACGCTGGAGGCATCTTTTAATGTAATAGCACTACCTATAGTTTCTTCGGCATTTCCATCTGATTTTCAGGCTGGTTCTACGATTTCATTAACTGGAAACAACCTGGATGATGTCTCATCTGTTGTAATTGACGGAACAACAGACGAAGCTACTATCGTTTCGCAAACCAGAAAAAGTATGGTAATAACCATGCCAGCATCGAGTGTTATTAGCGGTAAATTAAAGCTGACAAATGTATCTGGGACACTAGTTACCACAAAAGTGTTTATCAATATCGATCAGGCTGCTCAGGTATTTACGGATGCTTTTAACAATGGCTTTGAAAGTTGGTCATGGGGTGGTACATATGAATCGTCAACAGATTATTCGATAACTGGTACTTCTTCTTTGAAAGCAGCCTTTGATGCAGGTGGTTGGGGTGGACTCCAATTAGGGAATGGTGGCTCCTTAGACGTTACAGGTTGCAAAAATTTTGCATTCTGGGTAAAAGGCGCAGCTGAGGATCAGAATATTCAGGTAATCATTAATTGGGCAAATGATTGGGTACCCTTTACTGTACCAGCGGAAGTCTGGACTTATTTCAGCTTTGATTATGCTACTACCTGGCCTGGAGCAGGTAACTCTGTGAATAATGTTACTTTCCAGATAATGGGTGCAGACAAAACGGTTTATTTTGATAATATAGTATTTATTAAGTGATAAAGAAAGCCTGGTATCTTTTAGTAAGATTTACCAGGCTTTTTTTTAATTGATATTTTAATCAAATCATTAACATTAATTATTTGATTGTCAGACAAAAAATGTTGCGTTAATAAGACTGCCTGCGTATTTTTGATATTTTTGCAATTGCGGCATAATGTCTCAATCAAATTACTTTCTAATCAGTAAAAATTACATTTTTAACTATACACAATATAAATCCGGGATATCAACTGATTATAATTTGTAATTTTCTAACACTTGGTATTTCCAATTTCTTCAAAAGTATTTTTATGATAAGAGATATAACAGTTCTTCTAATTTTATTACTTTCCTCCAATTCCTGCAAAAAGGACAATTTAACTGATATCCTCGCACCTCAGGTAATTTCTACCCAACCTTTGAATGGTGCAATTGATGTACCAGTTTCAACAGAAATAGTGATAGAATTTGATGAACAAATTATTGTAGCCCTTACCAGTTACATTACAGTTAATGGTAATATCGCAAAAGCAACAAATCTGGGTAAAAAAATTAAATTAGAAGCCAGTTTGGCTCTAAATGTCAACAATACAGTTGTAATTTCAGGTAATTCGATTAAAGATTTGGCAGGCAACTTTATGAGTGAATTCAGTTTTTTCTTTAAAACAGAAGCTGGTGCTCCCTTTAACATCGATCCCACTCTTGTCTCCCCCACCCCATCAACCCAGGCAACAAACCTCTTCAACTTCCTGAAGACCAATTTTCAACAAAAAATAATATCCGGTACCATGGCCGCTCACAGTACCAACATAAATGAGGCTGCCTGGGTACATGATCAAACCGGGAAATGGCCAGCCCTGACAGGTTTTGATTTTATTGATCATACCTGGCTTGACCAAAACTGGGTGGAGTATGAAGCTCCATTTACTTTAGGCAGCGACTGGTGGTCAAATAATGGCTTAGTTACATTAACATGGCATTGGCGCGATCCGCTTACCAAATCAGGGGCTTTTTATACAAATGAAACAAGTTTTGATGTATCAAAGGTTTCTGACCCTGCATCGGCAGAATATGCTGCCATGATTGAAGATATTGATACCATTGCAGGTTATTTACGTGAATTCAGAGACGCTAAAATACCCGTATTATGGCGCCCTCTTCATGAAGCTGCAGGTGGCTGGTTCTGGTGGGGAGCAAAAGGCGCTGCACCTTGTAAAGCACTGTGGCAGTTAATGTTCGACAGATTGGTTAACCATCATGGTCTTAACAATCTAATCTGGGTGTGGACTACAAATACCAGTAGTGATGCTTTAGATTGGTATCCAGGGGATAATTATGTAGATATTATCGGAATGGATATTTATCCGGGTGAAAATCAACATGGTTCGCAATACATTGAATTTGATAAAGTTAAAGAAATTTTTCAGGCAAAAAAAATTATCACCTTGTCGGAATGTGGTTCAGTTCCAGACCCGGCATTAATGATGGAATACGGAGATACCTGGTCGTGGTTTATGCCCTGGAACGGCGATTTTACACGCAGCGATGCACATAATGGTGCCACATGGTGGAACAAATTTTTTAGTTATGATTATGTAATAACCAGGGACAAAATGCCTGACTTAAAATAAAACAATAACATGCCATGGTTTAACAGACGGGTTAACCCGTCTGTTATTCATCCAGTTAACACTTTTTAGAACTTCAAAACAACCATAATGTTAAAAAAAACACCTCCAATCCTGATAATAATAATTGCAATCACACTTGCATGTAACAGCAATGCTGATAAAACAACCAGTAATGCAACTTCAGAGAATATCAAAAACAAAAATGCAATGTACCAGGATACATTGACACAAATACTTTACAAAAACCTGAAAAATTTATCAGAAACCGGAAAAATTATGTTTGGAATGGCCAATCCAACAACTATTGGATACACCAAAGGGCCAAAAAATAATGATATTGAGCAATCCGATTGCAAGGATATAACCGGATCGCATCCGGCCTTTCATGAAAGTGACTTTATGTGGTACCAGGAAGATCCTTCTTTTAAAGAATACGACCTCAAAGCGATGAAAAAAGCTTACGGAAGAGGTGCTGTTTGTGGCTATTGCTGGCATTTCAGAGGAATGCGAAGTAATGAGTTTTATGCCAAGAAGGATGGAAAGTATACAGATGATAAGGATCTGGTAAAGGCAATTCTTGCATCACCCGACAGAAATACAAACAAAGCTTTGGATTGGTTTCTGCTACAAATAGATACACTGCTGATTCCGGTTTTTAAAGAACTGGGCTTCCCTCTGGTTTTCAGGCCTTTTCACGAAATGAATGGAAATTGGTTTTGGTGGGGAAGTGATAATTGCACCCCGCAAGAATACATAAAACTTTTCCGGTTAACTGTGGATTATTTGAGAGAGAAGGGAGTTAATAATTTATTATATGCCTGGTCGCTAAATGTAGATGCCACTTTTGAATACTACCCGGGTGATGGATATGTTGATATTTTAGGATTGGACTCCTATGAACCAGGGATTGCTCCCTGGAATTCAGAAGAAAAATTCATTAAAACCCTTCAGGCACTCACGGATTCAGCATTTTCGAAAGGTAAAATTGCTGCACTCACTGAAACTGGGTGCAGAAAGGATAACGAACTATTCAGATATGTTGATCAGTATCCCGATTATTGGACCAAACATGTGTTAAATCCAATTATTAACGATAAAAAAGCTAAGAGAATTGTATGGATACTAAGCTGGTACAGTGGCGACTGGGACCATGATTTATCAGGTCAGTACTATATTCCATATAAGGGCATTGACAGGCCAAACAGCAAAAAAGGGTTAGATGATTTTATAAAATTTTACAATGCACCTGAAACATTGTTTGAGGATGATTTGCCCGATATGTATCACAAATAGTAAAAAGTACAAGCTATAAGTTATAAAGCTGAGGTTAAGATTGAAATATAGAAATCAAATTAATAAAAAACAACATGAATATAAAATATATTTGGCTGCTTATTGTTTTCATGCAGCTATTCAGCGCTTTAGCGTGTACAAAAAATGCAGAAGAAAAAAATCCTGCACCGGAATTTAAATTAAGTATTCCGGAAAATGATGCTACAAATGTTTCTCTTTCTACAAAAATAGAAGTGACCTTTAATGGCGTGATATCGCTTGCTTCAAATCATGGTATCACGATTAATAATGCACCAGCTGTGGTAAAAGCTTCATCCTCCAGTCTGGTTTTTGAATCTGCTTTGATCTACAATACATCTTATAAAATTATCATTCCCAAGGGAGCCGTTTTCAATTCCTTTGGAGTCCCCCTGACTGAAGAAATTCAAATTGTGTTTAAAACAAAAGAAGCTCCTTTAACTAACGAATCCCTGGAATTTGTTAAAAATATGGGTGTAGGATGGAACCTGGGTAATACATTGGATACCAAAAGCGTGGATGAAACGGCCTGGGGTAATCCAAAAGCAAGTAAAGAATTGATTGATGCCATAAGTGCAAAGGGGTTTAAAACACTAAGAATACCAGTTACCTGGCAATACCATATGGGTGCAGCTCCGGATTATACTATTGAAGCAAGCTGGCTTGACAGAGTTGAGGAAGTAGCTAATTATGGATTGGATAATGATATGTATGTCATTTTAAATATCCATCACGATGAAGAGTGGCTTATACCAACCTATGCAGAAGCAGATAGGGTAAAAAATCAGTTGGGCAAAGTATGGATGCAGATAGCTGAAAGGTTTAAAGAATACGATAATCACCTGATATTTGAAACATTAAACGAAACACGTTTAAAAGATTCACCCGAAGAATGGACCGGTGGAACTGCGGAAGGTAGGGATTGTATCAATCAATACCATCAGGTGGCGGTAGATGCCATACGTACAACAGGAAGCAATAACACCAACAGATATATCATGGTTTCAACATATGCTGCTTCAGTTGCCCAGGTAGCTATTGATGGTCTGAAACTACCGACAGCAGAAAACATAATAGTGTCTATTCATAATTATTATCCTTATGAATTGTGCTTAGGCAAAAATGGAAAAGATTGGGGAACAGATGTCGACAAACAATCGCTGGATGCGGAGTTTGATAAGCTGGTGAATAAATTTATCTCAAAGGGCATTCCTGTTGTAATGGGTGAATGGGGAAATCTAAATCATGATAATCCTGAAGACAGGGTGCGCCATGCCGGATATTACGCTGAGGGGTGTTTGAAAAGAGGCATTTGCCCTATTTGGTGGGATAATGGAAATAGCAAAGAATTCGGAATTATTAACCGGTATAATTTTCAATGGGTATTTCCTGAAATTGCAGATGCAATTGTGAATGCAAGTAAGCAGTAAAACAGGTTGAACATAGAGTAATTATAAATCTAAAAAGTAAAGAAATTAAAGAATGTTCGAAGCAGCAGAAGTATTGAAACAACTAAAAAATGAAATAAACCTGGAATTAAACAACATTCTTAATTACTGGTCAAATACCACGGTGGATAAAGAAAACGGTGGATTTTACGGAAGAATTACGGAAAAGGATCAACTTGTTGCAACTTTCGACAAAGGTGTCATCTTAAACACCCGCATTTTATGGACTTTCTCTTCATCCTTTCAGCTAATAGGCAAAAAGGAATATTTGGCTGTGGCCACCAGGGCTAAAGATTATTTAATAAATCATTTTTGGGACAAGAAGTTTGCAGGAGTTTACTGGATGCTTGACTTTAAAGGGAATCCTGTTAATAAAAAGAAACAAATCTATGCCCAGGCCTTTGCAATTTATGCTTTATCAGAATATTACCGGGTTACCGGAGATTGTGAAGCGCTCGACTATGCAATCTGGTTATTTGAACTAATTGAGCAGTGTAGTTATGACTCGGAAAATCCCGGCTACTTTGAAGCCTA
>JARGGF010000314.1 GCA_029210905.1 Bacteroidales bacterium
ATTTATGGTGAACATCCTGATGGAAATTCATGGCAACCAGAAAACATTGCAATGATGAACTTTTTGAAAAGTCACAACTTTGTTTTGGCAGCTAATTTTCATGGAGGGGTTGAAGTGGTTAATTATCCATGGGATAGCTGGACATCTTCAGTCAAAACCCATGCGGATGATGCCTGGTATCAGGAAGTTAGCAGGGAGTATGCCGATACAGTTCATGCAAATATTGCTGGATATATGACTTTTTTGGATAATGGAATAACTAATGGTGGGGACTGGTATGAAGTTGCAGGAGGCCGGCAGGATTATATGAATTTTTACCTGCACAGCAGGGAAGTTACCATTGAAATTTCTTTAGATAAATATCCTGATGCTTCTACTTTGCCAGATTACTGGAATTACAACTACCGTTCTTTTTTAAATTATATCAATAGGGTGCATACCGGAATTTTTGGAAAAGTAACTGACCAGGATGGAAATCCATTGCGGGCAAAAATAACACTTGCATATCATGACGCTGATAGCTCCGAAATTTATTCAGATGCAGTTAATGGCATGTATTACAGGATGATAGGTGATGGTAGTTATCATATGATCGCTACTTTGGAAGGCTACTCGCAAGAGGAATTCGATATCATTGTCCCTGCAGGATCAAGTATTGAGCAAAATATTGTCCTGCAAAAATTTCCTCAAGGTATAGAGTACCTGCAGAATTCTTTTGCCCGTGTCACAAATCTCATAAATCCCTCATCAAATTGCATTGACTTTAATTTGGAATTGACTCAACCAGTCAGAGTAGATGTCAGGTTGATAGGTATTGGTGGAAAACAAATGAATAGGATGCAAATAAATGGACAAAGAGGAAACAATCAAATATTAATAAATACAAATGGTCTTGAAGATGGTATTTATATCTGCAAACTGGAGTCGCAGTTATTTAATCTGCAATTTAAAATAGTAAAGCATAGAAACTAGTCGAAACCATTATTATATTATTTAATTGACGATTACAGATATTTGTAGATAAAAATATTTTGCTAAAATAAGATTTTAGAATAAATTAGTTTAAAATATACGCTAAAATTAGAAATTATGATAAAAGAAATTACGGGTAAAATTGGCATGTTGCTTATTTTAATTCTGTTTATTGAGAATATTGCATTTTCGCAAGTTAGTAACCGACAATGGTGGAATAGTTTGCCTCCGGAATGGAAACAGGTTTTTTACCGCGAACAGTTTAAAGGTAAAGAAGTAGAACCTTCGGATGAAGATCTTGAACGAGTTGTAAAAACTCAAAGAATAAATTGTTCCAGAAATAAGGAAATTACAAGTTTAAAACCGCTGTCGCAATTGTTACTACTTGAAAGGCTGAAATGTTCAGATTGCCCTGGTTTAAAAGGCCTTGAGGGAATAGAGAACCTTACTAATCTAAAGGAAATCGATTGTTCCAATAATGACAATATTAATAGTCTGAAACCACTTGAGGCGCTGACTAGCTTAAGAAAACTTAATTGTGGAAATACAATGGTGAAAAACCTGCGCCCATTATTAAATATGGGAAACCTTGAGGAGTTAGACATTCACTTTGCCACCATTAATGAATTAATTTTCATGAAAAATTTAAGTAGCCTGATTAAGCTTGATGTTTCCGATAATACCTCACTATATTCAATTGAAGGGGCCGAAGGATTAGTTAACCTGGTAGAATTTAATTGTTCAAAAACTGATATTGAAGATCTTACACCACTTCAAAACCTTAAAAACCTGAAGATTCTCGATGTGTCAAACACCCAGGTGAAAACGATCCGTCCTTTGCAGTTGGTTAAGTCTTTGCAGGAAATTGATTTGTCGAACACTCAAATACGCACTTTAAAATACCTTTATTCCAGCCCCTCTTTGCTAATGATTTCGGTTCGCGGAACGTTAATACCTAAAGAAGATTTAAAATTTGCTATCAATGCAATAAAAAAAGTGTGTTATCAGCCTGATAATATTGTGTTTGAAACAGATTGATATTGAAAATCAAGACATTAAACCGGAAAGGACCACTTTCCGGTTTTTTTTTTACAACTAGCACCAAAAAGATTTTACAATTTGATCATTTTTCGGATAGTTTATCATTGACCCAAAACTAGAAGTTAAATAATAGTAACACTCCACCAACAATTAGTCCAACTAATGCATTAATCAATTTCATCCATACAAAGCTTCTTCTCGATTCTGCAAGCAGAGGTACTGCACCATGTCCATCCTGAACAATTGAATTAGCCAATAATATGCTAAAAGGGATGCTGCCACTGGCAAATAAGGTAATAAATACAATATGTGGTCCTGATTCCGGAATGATTCCTATTAATACTGCAATTACCAGAATGATATATCTGTTGGCCTTTATCCATTCTTCTACATCGATATAGTGATCCAGAAGGTGAATAAAAAGAAAAGCGCCAAAAGTCCATAAAAATATTTTAATAAAGTGCTTTTTTATGATATGGTGCCAGACGTGTTCTGTCAGAAAATGATCAGAAACGGTAGAAACAATTATGCTGCCAATAATTGTTACAATGAGGAATGTGAATTTTTCCCAGTTCCATGTATCCGGGCCTATTTCGCCACCGATCAGGAAAATTAGAAAAATAACAAAACCAAAAACCAATAACGCCCTGTGGAAGGATGGATTTTTGAACTGGCTTTTAATTCTTGAAGGTTCAAGGCAAACGCAATTTGGATCATCTTGATGATAAAGCGGATGCACCTTTTTATCAACTGGAATTAAGCTGCCTTTTACAAATACCGAAACCAAAAGTCCTGATAATATTGCCACAACAAGCATTATAGGAATCAAAATTAAAGCAGTGTCAGGTATCATCGCAAACATAAGAAAAATCTCATCTCCTGAGGTCGCTATCATAACTGCAACAAGAGCTGCAAAACTTAAGGCCCTGTGTGCGTATAGTGATACTGCTGCAAATGTTCCCAGACAGCCTGGCATAATACCAAGTATACTGGCAAGGATAATTTGCAGCCAGCCTTTCCTTTTTAATGAATTGTTCCAGCTCCCCTTTGATTGAACATTGATAAATTCTATTACTATCATCATTACAATTACAAAAAATGTAATCATAACTGCATGTTTCATTACTTCTAGAATAGTTTCTGAAATACTTAGGTCATGTTCGTGCATTATTTTACCGTTTTGTATTTTTTGAATTTATAAACTTTTATTCCTTTTGGGGGCACCGGATCGTATCCACTTGTACCCCAGGGATTACAGCGCGAAATCCTTTTTAAAGAGAGCCAACTTCCTTTAATAGGCCCGTGCTTTTGAAGCGCTTCAATTGTATAATTAGAACATGATGGAACATGTCGGCAAGTTTGTGGTAAAATTGGCGAAATAAAGAGCTGATAAAACTTTACCGGTAAAATCAATATTTTGGATAGTATGGATTTTAGCACTTTCAAATTAAAAATTTTATGCAAAATTAGTGATTCATTTCATATTTGGAAACTTTAAACAGCCATAAGTGCTTGTAATCCATTTTTTATACTTTCTTCTTTCAATTGTTTTCCAATAAATATTAATTTACTCTCACGTTTTTCATTATTTGACCAAAAATAGCTGTCATTTAGTTCAAAAGCTGCTTTTACGGCCTGAAATATTTGTTTGCGCGATTCACCTTCAAAACTTAATATGCCTTTAGCCCTTATGATAGTGGATTGATTTAACAATAGGTAATATTCCATCCAAAAAAGAAATTTTGCTTTATCAAAATTTCCATCAATTCTTATGCTTATACTTTTTATAGACTGCTTTTCACTATGCTGTTTTGAATTATCAAATGACAGTTGATTAAAAGTGTTTTCAAACAGAATTGGGTTAAATGTTTCACAGCCAACTAATTGTTCATCTTTATAATCTGCATGCTCAGTATTGATAATTCTGAGTAAAGGATTTAGTTTTAAAAGATGTTGTTTCATTTCACTTAAATATTCAGGTTTTTTATTGTCTGCTTTATTCACAATTGCGATGTCTGCCATTGCAATTTGTTTTAGCGCTTCACTTTGTTCTAAATTCTTCAAAAAATTATTAGCATCTATCAGGCAGATAACACTGTCAATGGTAAATGATTTTTTAAGATTTTGATTTGCAACAACAGACTGTATTATCGAATCAGGTTCAGCAATACCAGTGGTTTCAATGAGTAAATGGTCAAATTGGAGCTCGCTATTTAATAATTGTTCAAGTGTTTCCTGCAGTTCAGTGTTCATAGTGCAGCAAATACAGCCGTTGCTCAGTTCGAAAATATTATCATTTTCTGCACCCGATATTATTTCAGCATCAATACCAAATTCGCTAAATTCATTTTCAATAATTACGAATTTTTGATTTACCTCCTTCTTTAATATTTGATTGAGCAGACTGGTTTTACCTGCCCCTAAAAAACCTGTTATAATTGTAATGCCTATTCTGTTTGATTGCATATGTTGATTATTTTTAGAATACAAATTAATCAATTGTTAGGTTAAAATTAAAATTAAATAAAATCTTATCTGATATTGACATACATATCTGCAATTTTTTCCTATTTTTAACTGTGGTACATATTTTGAAAACCTAATTATAGTTAATCATCTAATATGAATGTTAAGTGGCTTATTAGCAGTTCCTTAAATCAAACAACAAATATAAAAATATAGATATGAATTTATTTAAACCTATGAATTTGGAAGATTCGTCTGACAAAAAGGCAGTTGAAATAAAAGGCGATGCTGAAAAAATAAAATGTTTAATTATTGGTTCTGGTCCGGCAGGCTATACTGCGGCTATTTATGCTGCCCGCGCCAATCTTTCACCTGTTATTATACAAGGAATGGAACCTGGTGGCCAGCTAACTACCACAACCGAGGTTGATAATTTCCCCGGATATCCCAAGGGCATAACAGGACCTGTGATGATGGACGATCTGAAAGCACAAGCGGAAAGGTTTGGTACTGATGTTAGATGGGGGGAAGCTACACAGGTGGATTTTTCTCAGCGACCTTTTAAAGTGGTTGTTGATGATAGTCATTTAATTGAGGCTGAAACTGTTATAATTGCCACTGGTGCATCGGCAAAATACCTTGGCATTGAATCAGAAGAAAAATTTAAAGGTTCTGGTGTTTCAGGCTGCGCTACTTGCGATGGTTTTTTCTATAAAGGAAAAGATGTTGCTGTAGTTGGAGGGGGTGACACTGCTTGCGAAGAGGCTACATACCTTGCCAATATTTGTAAAAAGGTATACATGATAGTTCGTAAGGACCACTTCAGGGCTTCAAAAGCAATGCAAGCCAGAGTTTTTAGAACTAAAAATATTGAAGTACTTTTTGAACATAATACTAAAGAAATTACTGGTGACAAAGTGGTTACCGGGGTGACCTTAACAAAACGCTTAGGAAAACCAGATGAAGAAGAAGTAAAACTTAAAATTGATGGCTTTTTCCTTGGCATTGGCCATACGCCTAATTCTGGTATTTTCAAAGAATATCTTACAACTGATGAGGTAGGCTATATTAAAACCGTACCAGGTACTTCTAAAACTAATATTCCAGGTGTGTTTGCATGTGGCGATATACAGGATTCGATATACAGACAGGCAGTTACTGCAGCCGGTTCGGGTTGCATGGCTGCACTTGACGCAGAGCGATTTCTTGGTGAGCATGAATGATTTTAATGATTATTTATATTTCAAATAGCAGCAGGTGATTACTTGTTGCTATTTTTTTAATAAGAATTTTATATCGAAAAGCTTCCTGCATTTTTTGTTAATTGTTGATATCTCTTGCTCTTTCTTTATTTACAGCATAATCCTTCACAAATATTGCTAATTAGACTAATAGTTCATTTGCCAACTGTAATTATGAATAATATATCATGACATTTATCATGAATGGCATTCTTCATTAATTAAATAAACATTAATAATTATTTTTGCCATGCTTGTTTCAGTTTAATATATTAAATTTGTTACAATTGTCATAAATTTAATTATTCAATAAATTAGTTATACCCTTTCAGAAAATATTATGTTAAT
>JARGGF010000315.1 GCA_029210905.1 Bacteroidales bacterium
AACTCCAATCATTTTCACAAATATGCCGCCCATAAAAGAATTTCCTGCTTTTACCCCATTAATTAAACTGATAATTGGAAATTTAGTAGAATTATTGGGTGAAGAATTGAACAAACTAATTTCCGCTTATTCCAATGTTTATTATTATTCCACAAAAATAACGATGACCGATTGGATGAACAGGTTTGATAAACAGGCCAGGATATCCGATTTTTTTAGCGATGGCGTGCACCCTTCAAAATTGACTTACCAAATATGGGCTAAGGATATTGCAGGTTTTTTGCTTGAAAATAAGCAAATAGCAAGTGCGCTGCTGAACAAGGTTACGAATAAGGTCTCTTTGTAATATATGTTTATCTTTGCCCAAAATTACAGCTTTTCCTAATAAAGGGTTTAATAATAAAATTATAAATAATTCAAATGAGCAGAAAAAAATTCATTATCATTACAATTATAGTTTTAATAATCAATTACTTATTAGATTTTATAACCAAGCAATATGCTATTACTCATCTTAAAGGAAACGCGCCTGTATATTATCTTTATGATACCATTATGATTTATTATATAGAAAATTCAGGGGCTTTTTTAAGTATGGGGTCCAACTGGCCTATCGCAGTTAAATATATTCTTTTGGCAGCATTGCCCATCGCATTTTGTCTGTATGGTATTTACTATTGCCTTGTGAAGGAAAAAAATGTTACACGGATTATATTATTTGCTACAATTATTGCCGGAGGCCTGGGTAACCTGGTTGACAGATTGTTAAACGATTTCAAAGTGGTTGATTTTTTAAATTTTGGAATCGGAAATTTAAGAACCGGCATACTCAATGTGGCCGATTTATCGGTGACTTTTGGGGCAATTATTCTTGTTATATATGAATTCAGGCAATCAAAGAAGAATAAATTGAGTGTGGCGGATGAATAATTTCTAGATGCCAATTCCATCCAATTTAGAAACTTCTACCATTCAGTTAGGCGCCAATTCCATTCAATTTTGATTTTTTTAAAACTTTGCGTCTCTTTGCCTTTGCTTGAAAAAAACAAGTAAATATGTATTTGAAAAAATAAGAAAAAGATCGTAATTTGCCTACCCAATTTAATATGTATATTTAATATTAGTAGATAATGAAACCAAATGAAGCTGCCAGAGAGCATATTTTTGAAATAATTAAGAATCAGATGAGAGACAATAATCCTCCAGAAACCAATTTAACTTATAAACGATTGATTGAACAAGGATACGATGATTTTTCGGTAAAGCAATATATCGGACAATGCGTTGCTGTGGAGGTGTTTGGAGTTTTAACACAAGGAAAACCATTTGATGAAAAGCGGTACATTAAAAATTTAAAACGACTTCCTAAAGAACCATTTGATTAAAATTAAAAAAAGTAAACCATGTTCTACATCCTTTTTTATAAAACTGTTGATAATTATGTTGAAAAACGTGCACCATATCGTGATGAACACCTTGCATATGCAATGAAATCATATGAAGAAGGTAAATTAATTATGGCAGGTGCACTTGCAGAACCTGCTGATGAAGCTGTTCTCGTGTTCAAAGGAAATGACCCTGAAGTTGCCAAAGATTTTGCAATGAATGATCCTTACGTAACAAATGCTTTGATAACTGAATGGACTGTAAGGCCGTGGACTGTTGTAATTGTTGCGGAATAATAACACGTTGTATTCTAAAATAACTCTTTATAGAAACCATAATGGATAATAAAACACTAGAAATTAAAACAGCTATTCAAATACAAAGACCTGTTAATGAAGTGTTTGAAGCCATTGTTGATCCTGTTAAAATGTCCAATTATTTTATTTCGAAAAGCAGTGGACGAATCGAAACCGGTAAAACCCTCACCTGGGAATTCCCTGAATTTGACACTAAATTTCCAGTCAGGATTAAAAAAGCAGAAAAGGATAAGTACATTTCATTCTATTGGGATGGGCAGGATGGAACTGAGCTTTTGGTAGAAATAAACCTTGAAACCAGGGAAAATAATTCTACCCTGGTTACCATAACCGAAAAAAGTATGGAGAATAACGAAGCCGGCATTAAATGGCTCAAAAGTAATACCGAAGGATGGGCAAATTTTCTGGCTTGTTTGAAAGCTTATGTTGAATATGGAATAAATTTAAGAAAGGGTGGATTTGATTTTTATAAAAAGATATAAATCTTTCAGTTTTAAGGATGTTTTATTGACAAACAGGGCTTTATTCAATTAGTTACTGGTTTCTGGCCATTAGTCATTAAGAAACCAACGACAAACAACCTTTTTAATTTATTGCTGTGAGTTTAGCTATATGGTATAATTTTATATTTTAATAATTGACCATTTATGGATAGTACTTTATATTCGCTATTAAATTCAAAACCAGATAAAAATATTGCTGCACTTGGCTTTTTTTCTAATTATCAGGTTGAGGAGTATTTTATTGAAGGAAAATCAGCCCTTATTTTTGGAAGAAGTGATCACTTATGGGCTCATATTTCAAGTTCTTCCGAGATTGAACTTTCATTACTGCTTTCAAAATATCATACAAAAACAAAATATTACTATTCTGTTGAAGACTGGATGATACCACTCATTTTTGAGTTTGGAACACCTGAGTGGGTAATGACAACCAACCGCTATATTCTTCAAGAAAATGCAGTATTAAGATCACCAGAAGCTGATATTGTTAAAATTGACAAGGGTTATGCTTCTTTTATTCATGAAAATTCAGATTACAAGGCTTTTACATCAATAGCCTATATCGAAGATAGATTGACAAAAGATATTTCAGCAGGGATTATAGAAAATAATATGCTGGCAGCATGGGGCTTCACTCATGATGATGGTGCGTTGGGTTTCTTGCATGTGCTTGATAAATACAGGAATAGGGGATATGCTACTGAAATAATGCTTGCCTTAATACAAGAGCGGAAGAAGACACATAAACCGGTATATGGTAATATTGTTCCCGATAATAACGCATCAAAAAATCTTGTAGGCAAACTAGGTTTTAAACTGGATTGCAAAATAAGCTGGATTAAGCTCCATAGCACTGAACTTGAGGATCAGTCTTTATTTTAATCTGCAGCGTTTGATGTTTTTGTATTGAAGTATAGAGGTGCTATTTGATTTTTAATGTGTTTGCCTTTCAGGCCAAGAATTAATCTTTATGATATAACCAGGGTGCAGTGAAGCGAAACCCTGGTTATATACATTTTTGGCTTTGCCCAAATTTCTATATTCTGCAAAGTTGAAAACTACTCTAGAGCCTTCTTTGTTATTGAAAATGGGATCCTTAAACTCAATGATATATTTCTGCCCGGATTGTATAATCCTACTTCCTTTAGCGTAGACAAATGGTCAATATATTTTGTATCTAACAGGTTGTTTGCACTGATGCTCAATGAAATAAACTGATTTTTAATCTTCAGATTTCCACCTATGCTTAAATCAAGAAGGGTATATCCTGCAGTGGCTGTTTCATCTGGTGCAGCATTATTTTGTTCAAATGCAGTATAGGTTTTGAATGATGCAAATACCTTATGCAGAAATGCTAACTTTTCCTTTTCTGCCTGCAATTCAAATTGCAATTTATGTGCAGGAACAAATGGTAAATAAGTACCATCTGCCTGTTTTCCTATCACCGAAGCGAAGGTGGTCATAAAATGCAGCCATTTTAAATTTTTTGGATGGAGATGTATTCCGGCTTCACCACCAAATAATGAAGAATTAGCCTGTTTATATTTATAAATTGAAATTCCGGTATCTGTGGTGTCTCCAGTAGGGGCAATAAATATATAATCATTAATCCGGTTATAAAAGCCAGCAATATCAAAACTAAAATTATCGCTGTGGTAATGGGTACTTATATCAGCTTCATAGGAATTTTCGGGTACCAGGTTCTGATCCCCGATTTCGTAACGCAATTCATGCTGCCCGTTTGAGGTTAGTTCTGCTAAATTAGGAGTGCGATATGCTGCAGCCAGATTCGCCCTGAATAAAACCTTTTCCGATAGTTGATAGGTGGCCCCCAAAGAGCCGCTAAAACTTTCAAAGGTTTTATTTAAGGCCGGGCGATAGGTGCTGACGTCACTCGCAAGGCCAATGGCCTGAGATGAAATAGATTTATAATCATAACGTATTCCGGTTTGCAGGATTAGCTTCTCAAAATACTTATGTTGTAACATTCCAAAAACAGAATAATTATTGGTAGTGGCATCGGGCAATAATTTTGTTTCTCTGTTATTCAGGTTGGTATTGGTTTGATTGAAGCCCTGAAAACCAATTATATATATAGCATTTTCTTTAGAAGGTAATTGTAATTTTGTTTCATAGGTGAATGTGCCCAGTTGCATCTGAATTTCATAAAAATCAGCTTCTCCAAAGTGTGTCAGTTCTGTATTTTGATAGGCTGAATTTATTTCCAGTTTGAATTGTCCTAAATACAATTTATTTTGCGATGAAATAAGATGTGTGTTAAATTCCTGATACCAGATTTTATTCTCACGCCCCCTTTCTGGAATACTTTCAACAGCTTCGTCCTCAACCAGTCCAAGTTTTTGATTGTTATAATCGTAAAAAAGTTTAAAGCTGCCGATTTTATCAGTATATCCAGCGTTCGCTTTCAACGAGTATTCGTTAAACCGTGAGTTTGGGACAAAATCACCACCTCCCTGAAGAAAATCGGAATTCGTTTTTTGACCAACTCTTAGTCCGCCAAAAAATTTATCTGAGGTTCCTTTTAGTCCAAAATTATTGGTCATTCCAAGTGTATTTGAGAACAACTGTAAATTGTAATCACCTAGAATACTGCCAATTGGTGAGGGTTTTTCCTTAATGAAGTTAATTACACCACCTATTGCATCAGATCCATACAGTAGTGAGGCAGGACCCTTGATTATTTCAACATCCTGAATCCCAAATTCATCAATGCCAAGCGGGTGATGACTTGAATACTGATAATTTTCAAAACGGACCCCGTTATTAAGCACCAAAATGTCATTCATTGACAGTCCACGGATTACAGGTTTTGAAACACCGTTTCCTTTTGAAATCATATCAACCCCTGGAATGGCAGTAAGCATTTCTGTAAAATTTGGTGTGTTTTTTACGTTTAGCGGGTTTAACTTAAGAATGTCTATCTTCACTACATTTTCGTGCTGCGAAGAGCTGTAGCCACCCGATACCACTATTTCTTCGGCTTCTATGGCGGTTTGTTTAAGCTTTACATTTAAAACAATACTTTTTTGAGCCAATTCAACTGATTCAATATGGTTTGCATATCCAATAAATGAAAACTGGATTTTCATTTTGCCATTTGGCAAATTCAACAATTCATATGCTCCTTTGTTATTTGAAATAGTCCCTTTATTTATATCGGGAATAAAAATTGTGGCACCTATGAGTGGCGCCCCATCCTGGTCTGATATTACCCCGGTGATTTTGTTTTGTGATTTTGCTGTATGATATGTCAATACCAAAAGGCAAATGATAAATAATCTTTTCATTTTGATTACGTTCTAATTTATTGACAATTAAATAAATATATTTCCTAAAAATTATTATTTATGATTGTCTTATCGGAGGGGCACGCAATAAAAATGAATAGCTTGAATTAGATGATTGGTATATTGATTGGTAACTTACTGCATAATTATCAGTATGTTCTTCTTTTTTAATGTCGAAATATTCCTTATTCGAAGAAAATACAGAAAATTCAAAATTACAAACCGTACATTTTTCATGGGCTACATGAAGGTGCTTTTCATGCTTCGCATTACAAATAAAAATTTCGTGCGAGTGGGTCTGCTTTACTATTGTTGGCAACAGAAATACCAGCAAAATAAGTAGCGAGGCAATATTTTTAAGCTTCCTGTACATTTATTTTTTCACACATTTTTTTTCGAATGATAAATAGTAACGGATGAAAAGGTATTTTATTTCTCCTGGGCAAAAGTGCAATTTTTTTTTATTATAATAAGCGGTTTTCCTTATTTTTTATAAAAAATTTACTTATATATCAGCTTAAGTTTATTACGACTCAAGTTTCGCTCCTAC
>JARGGF010000316.1 GCA_029210905.1 Bacteroidales bacterium
TCATTTGTTTTACCATCGTCCTCATACAGGGTAAAATGAGCATTTCCTCCTGCATAAATTTTTATTGTCAAACAAGTATCAGGATATTCATCAATGTATCTTTTAACATCTGAAAGTGGAATTATTGCTCCTTGCTTAACAAATACAGGAATTTCATTTAGCGGAGCAGCAACTGTAATTTCCTGACCACCGCTATACCCTCTGTCATTCCAGAAATATATCCATTTAAGACTGTCTGAGAGTTGCGGCAAATATAAATGACGTTCTTTTTTACCTTCATCCAATACTGGTGCGACTAATAATTCATTGCCAAATAAGTATTGGTAATCAGCAAATTTGTATACTTTATCTTCTTGATAATTAAAGAACATGGGTTTAATTAATCCTTCACCAAATAAGTAATTTGTATACATATAGGAATAGATATATGGAACCATTTGGTATCTTAGCTTCAAATAATCTGACGTAATCCGCTCTGTCTCTTTATCAAATGCAAAAACTTCGCAATACTGGTTTTCGCCAGAATGCGGACGAAGCATGGGTGAAAAAGTGCCAAATTGAAACCAACGTGTATATAATTCACCCGTTGTAAGTACCTTATCGCCAACACGATTTGTGAAAACTGTTGAACCATCAGTCACATCCCAGGTATTGGTAAAACCACCTATGTCCGAAGCAAAATTATTTATCCCTGAAGCAGCCATTCCTATTAGCATCGGAATCTGTAATTTCAGTGCATTCCATGTTTTTGAGGCATCACCAGACCACATAAAAGTACCATAGCGCTGAATTCCAGCATAACCCGAACGCGTTAAATTAAAGACTCTTTTATCAGGAAAATCTTTCTGATAACCATTCCATACTGTCTCTGCCAGTATGTTGGAATAGATATTATGTACTTTTTTATCGTTACCCAGGTAGAATTTCCCATCTTTTACAGGGTGTTCAGGTTCAGTTAAATCCAGCCATAAGCCATCCACTCCCTGGTTAATCAGCTTTTTGAATTCACCCCAAATCCATTTTTGTAAACCCGGATCACTTACATCTATTAAAGATGCAGGACCAGCCCAAAAATCTTCAAAAACATAAGGTGCGCCGGAATCTGTTTCTCCAACCAGCCATCCACTTTCGGCAACTTTATCGAAATTGAACGAGGTAGTATTTATGTAGGGATCATTTAAAACAGCCACCTTTACACCCATGGATTTTAAGCTGTCAAGAAATTTTTCTGGTTCGGGAAAGTTTTTTTGATGCCAACTGTAATTCCCAAAACTCATTGTTGGTTCTGCAAAGCTACCAAACCAACTCAAATCAAGAATAATTCCATCCAGGGGTAAGTCTTTATCCCGATAGGTTTTAACAATCTTATATACTTCATTGTCATTAGCGTAAGTGCATTTGCTTTGAAGTAATCCCAGTGTCCATTTAGGAACCAGCTTAGTTGCGCCCGTAAGTAAGGAGTAAGTTCTGGCTGCAAATAATGGCTGAGTGATATTTATTAGGTAGAAACTTGCCTGTCCACCATCAGCTTTGTAATACCATTCATCCTGCTTTTCTTTGGCCAAATCAATATATGCCGTATAAGGATTATCGAAATAAACCGCATAATATGTAGTATAAATAAAAGGGATGTTCACCTGCATATTGGCATACGGACGGGTATATCCACCAAAATGCTTGTTAATTACCTCAAAAGAATATCCCCTTCTATCAACAGGAATAGACTTTTGTCCCATTCCAAAATACTTATCCTGCGCTGAAGCCTTAAAAACAAGTTTGAATCCATCAGTATCTTCCAGTTTAAACTCTTTGCCAACAAGGAGCTCTTTATTGCTATCAGCATCGCGAAAAACAAGATGGAAAGGTTCTTTTCCAGCGATCATAAAAAGTTTTTTAGTTTTGATGATTAATGCAGTATCTGTTTCTGTTATAGAAAACTCAACATTCTCTTCAGGTTTATAAATAACTGTAAAAGAGCTATCTGAAGGGATGTCACCTTTTTTTGAGTAATTAACTTTTACTATCGAATCATTTACAACATTGAGTGTAAAAGTTCGTTCTTTTGAAGATATTTTAATGGTTTGGTCAACAACACTGTATGAATAGCCATTTGATGAAAACCGGCCATTGCAAGCTGCAAAAATTAACAGGGCAAACATTAGCACCAAAGAATGTTTTTTCATTAACATACTAATTATTTTATTTCGATCTCTTTTTCCAACCTTATATCGCCTGAAGAAGAACCTATTAGTAATTTCACAACACCTTTTTCCAAAATAAAGGCATGTTTTTCGATATTCCAGTATTTTAAATCATCAGCTTTGAGTAAAATTTCCACTTCTTTCGTTTCACCCTTTTTTATATGGCTTCTTTTAAATCCTTTTAAGGCAATTACTGGTCGCTCAACTTTCGAATTTGGAAATGAAACATACAATTGTACCACTTCATCACTGTTGTATTTGCCTGTATTTTTAACGGTTGTAGTAATTTTCAAGTTCTGATTATCAGTAAGTTCAGACTTGTCAGATTTTATGCCGGAATATTCAAAATCTGTATAACTAAGTCCATGTCCAAAAGCAAACAAAGGCACATTTTTATCATACATATAGGTACGCCCATTTCTAATATTATAATCCAGAATTGGAGGTAGTTGTTCTATTGATGATGACCAGGTTTGAACCAATCTTCCTGAAGGGCTTTCTTTTCCAAAAATGATGTCGGCAATGCCGTTCCCAAGTTCCTGGCTTGATTGACTGACATGTAAAATTGCTGGAATATTCTTAGCAGACCAGTTTATTGCATAGGGAAAACTTGAAACCAATACAAGTATGGTATTCGGATTGGCAGCTTTAACTAGTTTTACCAAATCTTCCTGCTCTGTTGTAATTGCCTGCCTGTCAACTGCTTCTCGTCCATCACTTGCAACCAGGTTTTGCCCCCAGCCCAACCCATGGCTTAAGGGATGGTTGCCAATACAAACAATAGCCACATCTGATGATTTGGCTGCAATCACCGCTGAATCAGCTTTATTTGACAGACAATAAGAAACTTTAACATTCTTACCCAAAGCCGATTTTATTCCTTCAAAAATGGTTACCTTATAAGGCGGCGCGCCAGCATACCAATCAGGAATAACATTGTTTGCAGCAGGCCCAATTATAGCTATCGACTTGATATTTTCCTTTTTCAAAGGCAGTAATTCTTGTTCGTTTTTGAGCAATACAATTGATTTAACTGTTGCTTTTCTAACAAGTGCTCTAGCTTCCGACCTAGTCCATGGCCTAACTGTATCTTCAATTCCAATTTTTGCATAGGGGTGTTTAGGATCATTGTCTAAAAATCCAAGTTTTAACATTACCCTAAAAGTACCTTTTAGAGCTGAATCAATTTCAACTTCTTTAACCAGTCCTTTTTGAAGGGCTTCCTTTAAATAAGGTTTATAGTCGTCAAGAAACATCGTTATCCCAGACTTTATGCATGCTACGGCTGCTTCAGGAAGCGTTTCATAGAATTTATGAGCGGTTACAAGTAACCTGAAGGCACCTCCATCAGTACAAATAATTCCATTTTGTCCCCATTCTTTTACAGTGATGTCTTTTAAAATGGGATGAACAGCGCATGGAATTCCATTGTATTTGTTGTAAGCAGCCATATAAGCCCTTGATCCTCCTTCAGTAATGCCTTTATAAAAAGGATAGGAATAGTACTCACGCATTAATCGGTCATCAAAATTGGAAGAATTGATTGTACGGTCGTTTTCATTACTATTTGCTAAAAAATGTTTCATTAATGAAGCCGTTTTCCAATATTTTGGATGATTACCCTGCAAACCCTTTACAAAAGCAACGATCATTTTTGCAACCAAAAAAGCATCTTCACCATAACATTCTTCGGTTCTTCCCCAGCGGATATCTCGCCCAAGATCTGCATTGGGCGAAAGAACAATAAGCCCGGCTTTTCCATAATTCGGATTCTGTGCCAAATAACGGCATTCATAGGCCTCCCAGGCAGCTATTTCTTCAAGTAATTCAGGATCCCACATTTGTGCCAATCCAATGGATTGCGGGAAGGTGGTTGTTGGTGCTTCACCATCTCCAATGATTGCCCAATCAGCTACTCCACTATGAGCCAAACCATGCAAGCCCTCCATGATTCTTGTACCCTTTACACCCAGACGAGGAATACCAAAGAGTCTTGAACTAAGATTTGCTATTTTTTCGTCGGGGCTCATTAAGGAAAGAAGGTCATCAAGCCTCACTTCATCATCAAGTTTGGTGTTTTGGAAAGGATATTGTTGTGCCTTTAAGCTAATTGTTATAAAAAGTATTAAAAATAATGAAATTGCAATTATTCTTTGGTTCATTGCTTTTAAATATTTATTGCGTTCTTTGTAATTAAAAAATTAAAGTGTTTATGCAAGACTATATCATCAGTTATTATGCCTTTTATTTATATTAGTGCACAAACATGTAAATTTTGAAGTGGCTGTTAATATGTTTTAAATTTCATATAATTTATAAATATTATTTCTGCTTATAATTGAATTTTATCAGAATCGTCTCTTTTCTTGATTGTAATATAATATTTGGATGTATTATTTTATCCCGCCAGGTAAAGAAGCACAAAGTTAGTAATTGCCCACGTAACAAAATACTAGAAATGTCGCAGATTTAGTTAATTATGTAACAAAAAATAAAATTTTATAATTTATACAACCTTCTTTGTATTGCCAATCTCTTATATGTATGCTCAAATTACCTGCTGAATAGCAGCCACTTAAGTCTTGCAACTTATTTATTTGAACTATAAAAAATAATTATCATGAACAAACAGAAAATAATAAAACCAAAATTATTGAGGCTAAAAACATTACTGCCAGAGATGCAAAACAATACCATTTGGGGTATTCTAATATCCTGGGAAAATGTTAATAATTTTGCTAATAGCCAATACATCTTTCAAAAAGACATCAACGTGCACCGGATACTGGCAAACAGCATACCCGATATCAATATTTATTTATCTGATAGAGACTTCCGCATTATTTTTTCTGTGGGTTCGGAAATGAAAAAAAATGGTTTAATTCGTGAACATTTTGAAGGGAAAACTTTGGCAGAAATTGAAAATAAAAGAATCAGGGAGATTTGGAAACCTAATTTTTCAGCTACACTAAGTCAATCAGAAATTCAAAGAGGCATTTGGTTTGATAAAGGACAAAGCTTTTCTTTGCAAATTTAAAGCTTGTTTTATTAGTTTTAGCAAATAAATAATTCACATTTTATGCATACAATTAATTTAACATCAATACATTACTTCGGTTTTATTTATTTATCCTTTGCCCATCAAACTGATGGAGTTTATAGCAAAGATGAGCAAAATACGCTTTGGAAATGCCTTTTAAAGTGGATGCCTGAGAATTCAGAACATGCAGAATTTACCAAAATAATGGATGAAACGATGCAATGGTACAAAAAAATGAAGGATGATGATGATTTCCAGGAAAACCTGATAATTATAGCCGAAAGAATGAATGATTTTGATTGGTTTACTGAAGAAAGAAAGATAGAATCATTAAAAGACCTGAAAGCCATTGCTCTTTCGGATAAAAACTTCCTGGACAATGAAAAAAAATGGATGCGAATAATTGCAAAAGCTTGGAATTTAAATTCTTCAATTGTAAGAAAAATTGCAAAATAAATTTTATTTCAAATATTAAATAGTTCCTGAATTGTAACAGATCAGTGTCAAAGATAAGGGAAAATTATTTTCGATTTTTAAAGTCCCTGAGAATTTCATATTTGCAGAATATTTTTTTGATGTTGTTTATATATTGCTGTGTGGGCCGTGTTTTGTAAATGGGTGGATATCAACAATTTTCTTTGTGGTTGTTGGTAAATGGGGCCTGGGATTTCTGTATTTTAGCTTCGGGTATTGTAATTTTGCACCAATGGACAAACAGGTGCAAATACTGCAGAAACAGCTTGATGAATTGAAGGCCTTGGTCAAACATTTATTAGGGGAGAACGCTGAACTAAAACGTCGACTATCGAAGTATGAGCA
>JARGGF010000317.1 GCA_029210905.1 Bacteroidales bacterium
GTTTCTGATTTCTAAAAGCGATAGCCCTTTATCACAGTTCCTTGTTCATTATTCGATATTTTTTCTTAATTCAATGGCATTAGGGGAAGGGCAGACCGAAAATGATTTCACCTCAGTTCCCGTTCCGCAAACTTGTCTTTAATTCATTTCAGGCAATTTCCCGGGGTGCAAGCTTGTCCGGAATCTATTTCAAGGAATTTCCCGTTCCGCAAGCTTGTCTTGGATCCATTTCAGCGAATTTCCCGTTCCGCAAGCTTACCCTGGAACTGTTTCAAGGAATTTCCCGTTCCGCAAGCCTGTCTGGAAATAATTTCAAGATTTTCCCCGGGGAAAGCCTCCAAAAAAAATGTTTTGCTCCGATTTTGAAAAAAACAAATAAGTAGAATATTGTGTCTTTATCTTGTCAAACACATTAGCCCGAATAATACATAAAAAAAATGAATTATTACTTCGTGAGATCGGCTTCGCCTAAGTTCTGACGGCTGAGTAAATGTAAGGCTTTCATGAAAAATGAAAGCCAACATTTTCTATGTCGGTGTTAACCTAGATTCATTATAGTTATTTGATATACAAACCATGTAAATATCCATATAATGCCATTTTCCCCCGCATTGTTTGTTGAGGTGTAAATTCTCCATTCGACCATGAGTACCTGCAATTAAAGTGCCCTTCCTGATGTGGCCAGCCCCCTTTAATCCAATTAGGATAACATTTCTCAACAAACCACTGCGGATTTCCGCCATTGTTATTGGTGTCCCAAACACCAAGGTTATTATAAGGAGTATGTCCTGGGTGTAAACCTGGTGTACCATCATTTCTACCCGAAGTAAAACAATTTACAACATTTCGACTCCCTAAGCCAGTCATTTCAACAATATTTGAAGGATTTCTTCCAAGTCCCCATGAAGATTCTAAAACCATTGCTTTTTCCAGCACTTCTTTTTCTTTCGTGTCATTTGAAATGGCATGTGCGATAATAACTAAATGCAGATTTTCAGCAGTCTGCCACCAATTATTATTAGAAGATCGTCGGGAAGGTCTAATATCCATATACTTCGTATTGTCGTCAAATGCCTGGAATCGAACCGACTCCTTCATATTTTTGTATAATGCAGGAAAATTTCTTTCCCTGGGGGAAAGCAAATAGGCAACGGTTGCCCATATTTGGCTGTATTCTTTGCCCTTTTGAATATATGATTTCCCTGTTTTAACAACGCTTTCCTCTGCAATTATTTGTTCCCACTTTTTATCACCACTAATGTTGTACAAGAAGGCGGCAGCCATCATTTTAAAATCTCTTCCTCGCATAGCTGCATCTCCAATATCTTGAATATCATCTAGTTGATTAACTGTCTGCTTTGTTGCAAACTCAAAAGCTTTAATCGCTTCATCGCGATAATAATTCATAAGTTCAAAATTTCCTGAAATACGAAAACAATCTCCCAGCATGGCACAGTTTGCTGCATTTGCCCAGGCTGCTATAGTAGTGGTTCCTGCCTGAAACATAATTGTTCTTTCAGTACTAGGATTGGTAAGGCCATGTGCGTATGCTTCTCCATGGCGCAGCCTAAGCCAAAAGTCTACTTCATTTCTTGCTTCATCAATAATATCTGGTATGCCATTACCACTTTCAGCTATTCCCAGATTATCTTCTTTTAGCTTGCCATTGCTTAAAAAGTAGGGTAAAAGTAGATCATAAATATTTGAAACATGCCCCAGGTGCCTGTCCCAATCTAGTGCATCACTGTGCCCTCCAAAAGCATTCGGATTGGTTGGACTTCCTGGTAAGCGATGCTGCCAGAAAAGCGATTCCTTTGCAGGTTTATAATGTGGTTCATCCCAGGTGTCGCCCTTGTGAGTTTTCCATACAGGGTTAAATGGCTGTAAATCTGTAATATACACCGTAAATCCATTGGGGTCTTTCTCAGGGATGAACAAGGGTCTGCGGGGAACTGGTACCATGCCCATTTGATCTTCCCCAATTCGCATATAATAATAACCAATAACAGAATATCTGTAAGGTTCAAACATTATATCCTTGTCTATTTTAAAATCTGCACTACATCCAACACCATCAACTACTAAACGATAAATACCGGGAATTCGAAAATTCGAAAAATCGATATTCCAGACATCTGATCCTGTAAGATTTCTGTTTTCGGCTTCATGTGCACTTTTTTTCCAAAACTTAACCTTTCCCCCCTTGTATTTTCTTTTTGTGGTAACATTGTATATCCAAACGTTTTTATCTTCAAAGCTCTTATAGTCCCTGGCGCCTCCATCTCCCATCCAATAGTATAAATCCGCAGCTTTTACAGGGCTTTCGGGATGGTATCCAAGTATATTGGTATGCACTGCTTCAGACATATTATTAAAAATGTCGAAATTGAATTCAGCCTCTGTTCTATCTGCATTCGTTTCTCCAGCAATTTTTATTGTGTAATTTGCACCCTGTTTTAGGGAGGTTGGTAGTTTTATAAAAATCCAATGGTCCAATTTATAATCCCATTTGTGATCTGTATTATTCGTTTTGGACTTTCGGTAAATGGCCAGTGGTTTTTTGCCAGATTGGCCATAGAATGAATCATTATTAGAATATATCGTCCAACTTGACAACAAGGTTGCTATTTTGGTGTCAAGTTCTTTACCGTAAATGGCAAGGCTGTCATCACCAGGCGCATAATCATGCCCGGTATAGGCACTGGTACCAAACCCATTGTCACGATAAAATACTTCGCCATCCTTGAAAAAGATGACAATATAATCCTTATCCAGTGCCCTTACAGAAATAAACTTGGTTGCACTCAATGTAGTTGTAATAACTAAGGATAATACTATAGTAATTAACATTTTGCTCATAATAAATGTATTTCTTTTGATGCTAATTTCATTTATTTAACGTAAAACTTCCCGTTTAAGCGGATATCCGTAGATGAAGAGCCTATCGATACTTTAAACATCCCAGACTCAGTTGCCCTTATATTTTCTTGATTAATAATAGCCATATCTTTAATACTGAGTGAAAAAACAACATCTTTTTCTTCGCCAACTTCAAGAGTTATTCGCTTAAATCCTCGTAGTATCTTTTCGCAGGTGACCACAGAACTAATTTCGTCTGAGATATATAATTGAGGCACTTCATCACCTTTAAATTTCCCCGTGTTTTTTACGGTACATTTGATAATAATCTCAGAATCAACAGAGATACTATCTTCACTTAACTCCAGGTTACTATATTCAAAACTGGTATAACTTAAACCATGCCCAAAAGGATACAATTCACTTAAAATACGTGTTTTTCCAAACCCATTTGGCCCGTCACCATGTTGTCCGGCCTGTGCACTCTGCTTTGTTGGAAAATTAAAAGGCACTTGTCCAACAGCGCGTGGAAAAGTAACAGGCAGTTTTCCCCCCGGATTGTATGCTCCAAAAAGTACTTCCGCAATAGCTTTTCCACCGTACTCACCTGGAAACCACGCTTCTAAAATTGCAGGCACATCCCTGTTTAATCGGTTTATTGTTAGTGCCCGTCCATTGATAAGCACCACAACAATAGGTTTACCCGTTTTAATAAGTTGATCCATCAATTTTTGTTGCACAGGGGGTAAGTCAAGCGAGGTGCGTGATCGGGATTCACCAACCAGATGTTCACTTTCACCGAGCACGGCAATGATTAAATCGTTATTTTTAGCTGCATCGGTTGCATCTTTTATCATCTGCTCATTCTTTTCAGAAAAAGGCATTGGATATAACTCATTCTCAGGGAAATTAGGATCAGAAATGTCGCAACCAGGCAAATAATTAATTTGACTTTGCTTTCCTACATATGTTTTAATACCATCTAATATAGTTATTATATCAACACCGGATGGACCATATCTACTTAATGAATGGGCTTTATTAGTTGCGTTAGGTCCGGTTACAAGGATATTATCCCATTGTTTTAAATCTATTGGTAAGGTCTGATTGTCATTCTTTAGCAACACCATCGATTCCCGAGAAGCTTGAAGAGCTATTTTTTCATGATCAGTGCAATGCGTAACTTCATCTGCCAATTTAGGGTCTCCGTAAGGATTGTCGAATAATCCGACAGTAAACTTAACTCTTAAAACATCTTTTACCAGTCGATCAACCACAGACAACGGAATGGCCCCTTCTGAAATTAATTCTCTTAGCGGAGTTAGGTAAATATCAGGCTCATTAAAATTGGTCCGTACATTTAAACCAGCCAGCACAGCTAAACGAACTGATTCTTTAAACGAACCAGATACTTTATGACGTCCTTCAAGTCCACCTACTGCCCAACTATCGGAAACAATATAGCCTTTAAAGCCCCACATATTACGCAAAATATCGGTTAAGAAATAATAACTGGCAGTTATTGGTATGCCATTATAATCATTATATGAACTCATTGCCCCCATTGCTCCAGCCTCTTGAATAGCTACTCTAAATGGCTCCAGATACATTTCATGAAGTTCACGCTCAGTAACATGCGGGTCAGTACGTGCTTCACCGTCTCTCCCCCCTTTGGGTGACCCATAAACAGCAAAGTGCTTAAGTGTTGATATAACATGCTGACTCTGCAATCCGTAAACCATTTCTTTACCATATTGCGATACTAAATAAGGATCTTCGCCGTAACACTCAACAACACGTCCCCACCTGGGATCACGCGCTAAATCAAGAATAGGAGAATACACATTTGTATAACCATTGGCCCTGGCCTCTTTACCAGTTATTTTACCAATCTCATTAATGAGTTCGATATTCCAGGTACTGCCAACTCCCACTTGTGCGGGAAAACATGTAGCTCCTTTGAAGCACAAACCCCGTATTCCTTCATTGGTAAATTCAACAGGAATCCCCAACCTCGTTTCTTCTATAAACCAACGTTGCACTTCATTAAGTGCTTGCCTGTGTTTTGATGGAGGAGATATAAAAGAGCTCTTACTACTTCCACCCACGTTATTCAGATGCTCATCGATATTAGCAAGTCCATCTTTCCAAACTTCATTTTTCCAATTTTCGGTTGGCAACTCATCCTTTGCAACTCTCCCATAGCCATAGAGTGTAACCATCTGGCAAGTCTTTTCAGCCAATGTCATTTGGTTCAAGAGATCATTTATTCTATTATCTATAGTCTCAGTAGGATCTTCGTAAATATCCTTCTTATTATTTTTATTTAGATCAATCCAATTTTTTTTATAAATGTCAGGTTGATTTTTCTTTAAAATAAACAGCTGGGCTGATAGATAAAAAGGAAAAATAGCATAGATAAGACAAATTGTAAATATTTTTTTACCAGTCATATTGATCTTTAAATTTCTGTAATTATTATTTTTTAATATGGTTGTTAAATTCACTTATTTATTAAAACTCTTAGTGTTTATTTTTATAGCATCAGACTTGCTGCCGGGCATTTCCCCTCTGATACCAAATTCTGGTGCTTTAATATATCCTGGTAAATATTCATACCAGCCTTTAGTTAAATCAACGGGAAAATCATCTCCAGTTTCTTTCATCCATAGCATTAATATATCCTGATGTTTTTCTAATTCAGGGAGGTATTCAGGAACAGCAGCTATATTTAATAATTGAAGTGGGTCAGTACTGCAATTGTAAAATTCCTCGTGGGGGCGTGGAGTTATAAACACATCAGCCTGAATTACAGACAATTGTCCCTCTGTTTTTAATTTCACTAAATCAGCATATGAAGGGCTTTGAACAGCATCAGCCGGACCAGATGCCGGAAGGTTTGGACGAGAATTCAAAATATACATGAAATTTTTTGTCCTTAACATTCGCTCGTGCGCCTCGTAGTCGTGCCAGTTATGCTCAGCAAATACATAACTTCGATGTTCTTTAGCAGGATCTTTTATGAGTTCATCAAAACTGATGCCCTGGAACTGTTCCGGTATTTGTAGTCCTGCAAGTTTTAAAATAGTGGGGGCAATATCAATGGCACTTATTAAACTAGAACAGTTTGCTCCATTTTCACCTATCGCTGTTGGCCAGAATATGATGAACGGAGTTTT